>JBJEKG010000100.1:0-3366 GCA_051878535.1 Muribaculaceae bacterium | reverse complement strand
CCAAGGAAGTGGAAGCCTCCAAACGCGCCTTCATCAGCGAGGCGCAGCGCCTGCAACGGCTCGGCATCGACCATCCTAATATAGTGAATGTTGACGAGGTGTTCGAGGCCAACGGTACGGCATATTACGTGATGGAATATTTGGATGGCGGTTCATTAGCCGACTATGTCAAGGCGCATGGCGGACGGCTGTCGTGGGAAGAGACCACGAAGATGATGCAACCGATTTGCGAGGCTGTGGCTATGTTGCATAGCAACAACGTGGCTCACTACGACATCAAGCCGCTGAATATTATGGTGATGACCGAAGACCAAGCCCTGCGCCCCGTGCTCATCGACTTTGGCCTGGCCAAACACTACGATGGCCAAGGGCAAGCCACCTCCACCCTCGCTGCCGGCGGCTACACCCCCGGCTACGCGCCCTTGGAACAATTAGGCGGTCTCCGACAATTCTCCCCGACAGCCGATGTGTACGCTATGGCCGCCACCATCTGCTTCTGCCTTACCGGTCACGCCCCCGCGCCGGCTGCCGAACTCAGCCTCGACGCTCTGTGCGACGAGCTCCTCAACCTCGGCGTGGAAGACACCGTGGTCAACGTTCTGTGCAAAGCCATGGAACTGCGCCCCGCCGACCGCCCCGCCAACGCCGGCGTCCTCTCCGCCGCCCTGTTTCGCGACACGCCGCTGCAAACCGTCATCAAACCGCGTTTTGTAGAGTTCGAACAAGCCACTCAGATTATGCCGTCTCGTGCAAATATGCCTGACAGACCTGCACAAAGACCTTTGTCCTACCGCACAATTTACCGTAACCTCGACCTGCAAGTAACACTCAATGGAATCAAATACTACTTTACAGTTGACGAATGGAAGCGCCTAAGCACAGTTGAACAAAGCCGATTTACCAAGCAAGGCATAGTAATCGACTATAATGGCCTTCGCTTCTTAGTTAAACTGAAACTGGAGCGCCACAATAGCGATAGTTATGAGAGTAGCGATTCCATTTACTTTACATGGGAAGAAGCCAAGCAGTGGGTCGACAATATGTGTAGCGGCTGGCACTTACCTACTAAGGACGAAGGCAAAGCCATTGCAGACCAATATAAAGAAGTGAATGCCGCTTTTGAGGCTTTTGGAGGCAATAGCGGATATGGGTACTGGACAATTACGAGATACTCTTATTCTTCGGCGTGGTGCTTCTATCTCAACCATGGTAGCGTTGGCGTCAGCTGTGATTACAAGTGTGTGCGCGTTATCCGCGAGATATAAACCCTTTGAGATGTAATTTTTTTGCGGCCATCCGGGTATGCCGAGGCAAGCCTCGGCTCTCAAGTGGCTGATAATCATCTGGTTATTCTGTCTCATGCGAGGGTCTCTGCAACCTTGATAATCTGCGCGGGTTACATGGGGTCGACGTCGTAGTGGATGGCGATTTTGGAGCGGGTGTCGGGGGAGGAGTTGAAGCGCAGGTATTGGGCGCGGAGGATGGCTTTGACTTGCTGCAACGAGGCTTCCGGCTCGATGCGGAGCATGATTTGACGGATGAAGAGCGAGGCAATGCGGCTCACGGCCGGTTCGATGGGGCCTTTGACGCGGTTGCCCAACTGCTGGCGCAGTTGGTTGGCGTAGTCCTCGGCGAGGTGGGCCACCACGTCGGCCGAACGGTGCTTGAGGGTGATGATGATGATGCGCGCGAAGGGCGGGTAGAAGAATCGGCGGCGCTCCATCAGCTCGTGGTTGTAGAAGCCGAGGTAGTCGTGTCGGCACACAAACTGAATCACCGGGTGAGTGGGTTGGTACGTCTGGATGACCACGCGGCCGGGGTTGTCGGCGCGGCGACCGGCTCGTCCGGCCACCTGTTCTAACATGTTGAACGCGCGTTCGGCCGAGCGGAAGTCGGGGAAGTTGATTACGGTGTCGGCATTGACCACGGTCACCAAGCCCACGTTGCCGAAGTCGAGACCCTTGGTGACCATCTGCGTACCCACCAAGATGTCGGCCTTGTGCTCCGAGAACTTGTCGATGATGTTGGCGTAAGCGTCCTTATTGCGGGTGGTGTCGAGATCCATGCGCAGGATGCGGCTGTCGGGAAACTTGGCGGCGATGTCGTCCTCGATGCGCTCGGTGCCGTAGCCGGTGATTTCGATGGTGGGCTCGTGGCACGCCGGGCACACTTTCGGCACTGGGTACACCGCGCCGCAGTAGTGGCATTGGAGAAAGTTGCCGAAGCGGTGGTAGGTGAGCGCAACGTCGCAGAAGTCGCACTTGGGGATGAACTGACACATACGACAGTGGGCGCGGGGCGAGTAGCCGCGGCGATTGTGGAAGAAGATGACCTGACGATTCTCGGCAAGCATGCCGCGGGCGGCGGCGATGGTGTCGAAGGCGAGTGCGCCGTCGACTTTGCGACGCTCGCGTTCGCGTTTGAGGTCAACGATATCTATCTGTGGCAGAGCCACTTGGCCGTAGCGCTCAGTGAGCGACACCAAGCCGTACTTGCCGCCTTCGGTGGCTTTGTAATAGGTTTCGATTGACGGTGTGGCGCTGCCCAACAGCGTCTTGGCACCGTGGAGCATGGCCAATACGATGGCGGCATCGCGGCCGTTATACCGCGGCGTGGGGTCGGATTGTTTGTAGCTCGAATCGTGTTCCTCGTCCACGATGACCAAACCTAACTGCTTGAATGGCAGGAAGACAGCCGAGCGCGCACCGATGACCACACACGGCTCGTTGCTGCGCAACAGGTTGCGCCAAATCTCCACGCGTTGGCGGTCGGTGAAGCGCGAGTGGTAGATGATTACGCGGCGGCCGAACACCCGCTGCAAGCGGCGCGTGAGCTGGGTGGTCAGCGCAATTTCCGGCACCAAGAACAGCACCTGGCGCTTTTGGCGCAACACGTAGTCAATCAGATGGATGTAGATTTCGGTCTTGCCGGAGGAGGTGACGCCGTGCAACAACGTCACGCCGAAGTTGTGGAACGACTGATGCACTTGCTGCAAGGCCGCGGTCTGCGCCGGCGACAGCTCCGGCAACGGCGCCGCGGCTTCGTCGTCGATAGCGGAGAAAATCGACACCTCGCGAGTGGTGATTTCCACCAGTCCTTTCTTAGCTAACTGTTTGATATGCTCGCGAGTAGCATCGGGCGTGGCTTCCAACACGGTGGTCACCGCCACCGGCTTTTGCGGCTCGGTGGGGCGGTTGAATCCGGTGAGTTTTATGATGGAAAGCAGCACGGCTTGCTGCGCTTTGGAGCGGTTGACGGCCTTGAACGCAGCGTTGAGAGCCTCGCTGTTGCCGCGCTCCAAGGTGATGTTGACCAGCTCGATTTTGGTGGCGGTGTAGCGCGACTTGATGGATTCGTGCATCACTA
>JBJEKG010000099.1:0-3399 GCA_051878535.1 Muribaculaceae bacterium | reverse complement strand
TGGCCAATAGCCGCGTGGACTACAAAGTGCCCTTCGACCTGAGCCAATACGCAGGCCACCAAGTGGCGCTGAACGTGTACACCGAAGCCGGCCGCAGCAATGGCCGCGACGCTTCGTCATACGTGGCATGGAAGCACTTCGAAGTGACCGACACCTTCAGCTTCGCCGCCGAGCAATACCGTCCCGCCTATCACCACACCCCCGCCTACGGCTGGATGAACGACCCCAACGGTATGTTCTATCAGGATGGCGTATGGCACTTATATTATCAATGGAACCCCTACGGCAGCAAGTGGCAAAATATGACCTGGGGTCACTCCACATCAACCGACCTCATCCACTGGCAAGCGCAACCCACCGCCATCGAGGCCAACGGCCTCGGCGCAGTGTTCAGCGGCAGCTCCGTGATTGACGCTCGCAACGATGCCGGCTTCGGCGCCGGAGCCGTGCTGTCGTTCTACACCTCGGCCGGTGCCACACAGCAGCAGTCGTTGGCCGTGAGCCACGACGGCGGCATCACCTTCACCAACTACGCCGCCAACCCGGTCATCTGCCAAACCACCGAAGCTCGCGACCCCAACCTCTTCTACCATGAAGAGAGCGGCAAGTGGGTGCTGATGTTGGCCCACGCCCTTGACCACGAAATGCAATTCTTCACCTCCACCGACCTCAAGCACTGGACCTTGGCGAGCGCCTTCGGCAAAGGCCTCGGCTGCCAAGACGGCGTGTGGGAATGTCCCGATATGATGCGTCTGACCGACCCCGCCACCGGCGAGCAGAAGTGGGTGTTGCTGTGCAACATCAACCCCGGCGGCCCCTTCGGCGGCAGCGCCACTCAATACTTTGTAGGTGAGTTCGACGGCACCAAGTTCATCCCCGACCTCGATGCCAACGGCCAAGTGCCCACCAAGTGGATGGACTGGGGCAAGGACAACTACGCCACCGTGAGCTTCTTCAACGCGCCCGAAGGTCGCACCACCGTCATCGGCTGGATGAGCAACTGGCAGTACGCACCCGAAGTGCCCACCATGACCTTCCGCAGCGCCAACACTCTGCCGCGCGACTTGAGCCTGTTCCGCGGCGCCGACGGCCAGTACTACATGGCCTCCGTGCCCTCGCCCGAATGCGATGCACTGCGCGGCGCCGTAGTAGCCAAAGCCAACCGCAAACGCATCGGCAGCAAGGCAGTCACCTACGCTCTGCCCGCCGACGGCCTGTGTGAAATCCGCCTCACCATCGATGCCGGCCGCGCCGAGAGCGTAGACCTCACCCTGAGCAACACCGAAGGCAACTACGTGAAGATGACCTTCGACCCCAAAGCCGCTACCCTCACATTCGACCGCACACACAGCGGCATCACCAACTTCAACGAGCAGTTCCCCGTGAACTCCGTAGCACCCACATTCAACTCCGACGGCACCGTGAGCTTGCGCATCTTTGTAGACCGCGCCTCAGTAGAAGTGTTTGAATCCGCCGGCCGCTTTGCCCTCACCAACACCGTGTTTCCAATATCCCCATATACCTCGCTGAGCATCTCAGCCGCCGGGGGCAAAGCCACAGTGTCCAACTTAAGCGTCAATGCCATCAAACTTTGAACCTAAATATCTAACCGTTTTAACTGTATATTAATAATGTCAAATTCAAGTACCTCTTCGGCTCCCCGCGCCACGATGATGCAATTCGTGCCGGTGATGCTCTGCTTCTTTGCCATGGGCTTCGTGGACTTGGTTGGCACCGCGTCCAACTGCCTCAAAGGCGACCTCGGCCTCTCCGATACCCAGGCAAACCTCTTTCCCTCGTTGGTTTTCTTCTGGTTCCTCATCTTTTCAGTGCCCACCGGTCTGCTGATGAACAAAATCGGCCGCAAGAAAACCGTGTTGGTGAGCTTGGCGCTCACCGCAGTGTCGTTGGTGCTGCCCATCTTCGGCAACGGCTACTACCTGATGCTCGTGGCCCTGTCGCTGCTTGGCATCGGCAACGCCATCATGCAAACCTCGCTCAATCCGTTAGTGTCGAACCTTATTGACGACTCGCGTTTGGCCTCCACCATGACCTTCGGCCAATTCGTGAAGGCCATCGCCTCGTTCCTCGCGCCGATTATCGCCGGTTGGGGTGCCGCTTCCGCCTCGATGACCTTCGGCTTGGGCTGGCGCGTGCTCTTCCCCATCTACGCCATCGTCAGCGTATTAGCTGTGGCTCTGCTTTCCGCCACCCCCATCCACGAAGAACAGCAAGCTAAGGCTTCGGGCGTTGGTCAATGCCTCAAACTCTTGGGCAATCCCGCCATCCTGCTCTGCTTCCTCGGCATCATGTGCCACGTGGGCATCGACGTGGGCGTCAACACCGCCGCTCCCAAAATTTTCTTCGACCGCTTAGGCGGCGCCAAGTTGGAAGACTGGCTGTTTGTCACTTCCATCTACTTTGTAGCTCGTACCGTAGGCTGCCTCACCGGCTCGGTCATCCTGCGCGTGATTTCCGCTCGCCTGTTCTTCACTATCAGCGTGGTGATGATGGTGCTGTCGATGATTGGCCTGTTCGTGGGCCACGAAGCGTGGATACTCTACACCGCAGTGGCACTGGTAGGCTACGGCAACTCCAACATCTTCTCCATCGTCTTCTCCCAAGCCATGTTTGCCGCTCCCGACAAGCGAAACGAAGCCTCCGGCCTGATGATTATGGGTCTGTTTGGCGGCACCATCTTCCCCCTTGCCATGGGCTTTGCCTCCGACGCCATGAAATCGCAAATGGGCTCGGTGGTGGTAATCTCCGTGGGCGTGGCTTACCTCATCTATATGATTTCAAGAATTAAAGGATAAACCTAAACAATAACCAAAATCACCTTATAACTATGGAAAGAAATTTAGTAGTAGGCCTTGGTGAAGCCCTGTGGGACATGCTCCCCGGCGGCAAGAAGCTCGGCGGCGCACCCGCCAACTTCGCTTACCACGTCGGAGCCATGGGTCTGAACTCCTGCGCCGTGAGCGCTGTGGGCAACGACTCCTTGGGCGACGAAATCGTGGCTCAATTCCGCGACCGCGGCCTCAACACTCACATTGCCCGCGTGAACTTCCCCACCGGCACCGTGCAAATCGAAATCGATGCCAACGGCATCCCCAACTACGATATCTGCTGCGACGTGGCATGGGATAACATCCCCTTCACCGACGACCTCGAAGAATTGGCCGCTCGCACCCGCGCCGTGTGCTTCGGCTCGTTGGCTCAACGCTCCGAAGTGTCGCGTCGCACCATCACCCGCTTCCTCGACGCCATCCCCAACGAAGACGGCATCCTCAAAGTGTTCGACATCAACCTGCGCAAGGACTTCTACACCGCCGAAATCCTCACCGACTCCATCCGTCGATGCAATGTGCTGAAAATCAACGACGAAGAACTTGTGGC
>JBJEKG010000098.1:0-3405 GCA_051878535.1 Muribaculaceae bacterium | reverse complement strand
AGCCGGCTTCGAAAGCGCGGTGGAAGCGCTTGCCGAAGAGGCCGAGCACGGCCAGCAGGGCCACAACCACAGCCACGGTGCTGAGCATCACGTTCTCGAAGGAGAACCAGTCGAGCACCATGAACACGATGGTGGCGATCAACAGCAGCAGGGTAACCAGCGGCGGGAAGTTCACGCCGAAGCTGCGAGTGTAGCGCTGTTTAACCACGTCGGCGGCAGCGGAATAGGCTTCGCCCATGCGTTCTTTGAGGGTGGAGTCAGCCTTATGGGGTTTGAGGAACAGGGCGCACAATGCGGGCGACAGGGTCAAGGCGTTCACGGCCGAGAAGCCGATGGCGATGGCCATGGTCAAACCGAATTGCTGGTAGAAGATACCGGAGGTGCCCGACATGAACGATACGGGGATGAACACCAGCATCATTACCAGGGTGATGGAGATAAGTGCGCCGGCAATTTCGTTCATGGCATCGATGGCGGCACGGCGCGAGGAGTTGTAGCCTTGGTCCAGCTTGGCGTGAACTGCCTCGACCACCACAATGGCGTCGTCGACCACAATCGCAATCGCAAGTACCAAAGCGGAGAGGGTGATGAGGTTGATGGAGAAGCCGATGACGCTGAGCACGGCGAAGGTACCAATCAAGGCCACAGGGATGGCGATGGCCGGGATGAGGGTGGAGCGGAAGTCTTGCAGGAAGATGTATACCACGAAGAACACCAGCACGAATGCCTCAATCAGGGTGCGGATTACGTTGTGGATGGAGGCGAAGAGGAACTCGTTGTTGTTCATCGGCACGTCGTATTCGAGGCCTTCGGGCAGGTCGGCTTTCAGTTTTTCAACCACGGCCAAGCAGTCGTTGATAATCTGGGTGGCGTTGGAGCCCGGGGATTGGAACACGATGGCCATCGACGAGGTCATGCCGTTGGATTTGGAGCCGTTGGTGTAGGCCACGCGACCGAGTTCGAGGTCAGCCACATCGCGCAGGCGAAGCACTTCGCCGTTGGAAGTGGCGCGCACCACGATGTCGCCGAATTGGTCGGCATCGGTCAAGCGGCCGCGGTAGCGCATTACGTATTGGAAGCTTTGGTTGGAGTTCTCACCGAAGGTACCGGGAGCGGCTTCCACGTTCTGCTCGGCCAGAGCGGCGGAGATGTCCGAAGGCATCAGGCCGTATTGAGCCATCACCTCGGGTTTGAGCCACACGCGCATGGAGTAGTCGGCGCCGAAGCAGAGCACGTCGCCCACACCACTTACACGTTGCAACTCAGGCACAACGTTGATTTTCATGTAGTTATCGATGAATTCGGCATCGTATTTGCCGGATTTATCTACCAGAGCCACAGCCACGAGCATGGCGGTTTGGCGCTTCTGGGTGATTACGCCCACTTGGTTAACCTCGGAGGGCAGCAGGTTGGCGGCCTTCGACACGCGGTTTTGCACGTCCACGGCAGCCATGTTGGGGTCGAAACCTTGGCGGAAGGTGATTTCGATGGTGGCCTCACCGGTGTTGGTAGCGGTTGAGGTGATGTATTGCATGCCCTCGGCGCCGTTGATTGATTCTTCCAGCGGTTGAATCACGGAATTGAGCACGGCTTGAGCGTTAGCGCCGGTGTAGGTGGTTTTCACCTGCACTGTGGGCGGTGCGATGTCGGGGTACTGCGTGATGGGCAGGGTGACGATGCCGATGATACCCAACAGCACGATGAAGATTGATATTACCGTCGACAGCACCGGGCGGTTAATAAACGTATCCAGTTTCATTTGTCGTTTCTTTCTTTGGAGTTAAAACTAAATTTGAGGGGAGAAAGGAGAATAACAGCTGAGGAGCCGATTATTGCTGTTCGGCGGGTTGTTCTTGAGTTTGTTCTTGAGCGGGAGCAGGGTTGACGGTCATGCCGGCGCGGACGCTGGTGCCGATGCCTTCCACTACCACGCGGTCGCCGGCTTTGAGGCCGGAGGTAACCACGAAGTTCTTGCCATCATTCAGAGGCAGCACTTCGATGCGGGTGTTGACGGTGACGTTGGAATCGTTGAGGCAGAACACGTAGCGGAAGCTTTGCACTTCGAATGTGGCGTTCTGGGGCACGAGGATGGCGTTGTCGACGGTGACGGGGATGGCCACTTTGCCGGTGTTGCCGGAGCGGAGCATGCCGGAGGGGTTGTCGAACAGAGCGCGAACGGTGGAGGAGCCGGTGGTGTTGTCGATTACACCCGACACGGTGGCCACGTGGCCTTTGAGGCCGTATTCAGCGCCGTCGGCCAGCAGCAGCGACACTTCGGGCAGGGCGCGCACGGCGGCGTCGAGCGAGGTGGTGCCGTTGTTGGTCATATCCAACATGTCTTTTTCAGTAAATGAGAAGTAAGCGTAAACTTGCGAGTTGTCGCTCACAGTGGTCAGGGGCACTGCCGACGAGGGCGAAGCTAACGAGCCTTCGCGGTTGGGGATGGAGCCGACTACGCCGTCGCAGGGAGCAACCACGGAGCAGTAGCTGAGGTTCTTGCGAGCGGAAGTGAGCGCAGCTTCGGCTTGAGCCAACTGAGCTTGGGCGGCACGCAGCTGGTTTTCGCTGGTTTGCCAAGCGTTTTGGCTGATGATATTGCGCTGATAGAGAGCGCGTTGGTTGGATTCGGTGATTTCGGCGTTGGCCAAGTTGGTGCGGGCGGTGTTCACAGCGGCCAGAGCTTGGTCCACAGCGGCTTGGTATTGCACTTGGTCGATGGTGAAGAGCACTTGGCCCTTGTGCACGCGTTGACCTTCGTCCACGCACACCTTGGTGATGAAGCCAGATACTTGAGGACGGATTTCGATGTCGGTTTTACCTTTGATTTGGGCGGGATAGGTCTGCTGCAAAGTGGCGGACACTACCTCCACGGTCTGTACCTTGAGGGTTGGAGCCTGTGCTTGTTGCTGCTGATCGCCGCCGGAGCAAGCACTCATGGTGGCCATTAAAGCCACCGCAACTGCCACGCAGTTGCTTGCAAAAAATTTACGCTTCATGTTTTATTATTTTAATGTATCTTATTATCTATAACACTATTAAATAAATTTCGGCTGCAAAGTTACGAAAAAAAATGCCACGAAATTCACCCAAACGTACAATAAATTGGCCAAAAAAGGAAAATTTAACAAAAAGGGGGCGGAATGGCGCTGCCTCGCCACCGGACCGCACCGCGGGCGGCACAGCTGACGCCCACATGTAGCCCCGAAAGTGTGTCAAAAGTTCTGAATCTGAACACAGTGTGTCGAACGCTCGCAAAAAATCCACAGGAGAACAGGAGATTTAACAGGAGAACAGGATGTAATGAGTTGAATATCAGTAATATAACTCCTGTCCTCCTGCTAAATCTGGACCAATGTAAAAAACCAGTTGTTAAATTCTGTAAAAGTTCGTAACTTTGCAGCATGA
>JBJEKG010000097.1:0-17596 GCA_051878535.1 Muribaculaceae bacterium | reverse complement strand
AAATCTCGGTGGGAAGCGAGCCGGAAGGGTAGAGGCTGTCGTCGGCCGCGGTCAGCAAGCCGGTGGGGTCGGCCCAGCCGTAGTAACCGCCACACATTTCCTCTGCTTCAACTTGGCCGAAGCCGTTTTCGGCAGTGTCCATATTGCCGGAAGCCCAGAGCACGCTCAGACCCAAGTCTACGGCTTGATAGTCGCCGGTGTCGGGCAGCGGTTCATCCTCGCCGGGCTCGTCGCCTTGGTCGTCGGTGAGGTTCAGTGCCACTTTATGGGCATTGACGATGTAGCTGGTGGCGGGGTCGATTAGCAAGGTGACTAACGACAGGTTGCTCTTGTGCTGAACGCTTGTGGGGATGGTGATTTCAGTGTTGTAAGTGATGATGCTGCCGGCGGTTTGGCTCTCGGTGATTGTGATGCCGCCAAATTCGGGATAGATGCCGCGAGCCACGTCGTTGAGCTCGATTTCAGCCGGGTTGGGCAGGTTTTCGAAGCCGCCCATTTCGCCTTCTTCGCCGCCGCTGTAGTCGTTGCGTTGTTTATAGCCGGTCACGTTGTCTTCAACGAGCACGTAAGCCACGTTGTAAGAATCCGAGCCGGTGTAGCAGAACTCGGCCTCGGTGCTAAGCGAGAGCACGGTGTTGGCTTCATTGACTGTGGCGGTGGTGTACACATCGCCCACAGCGCCTTGCATCTTGGCGAACTGGAAGTATGCCTCGAGGCTGCCGGGATAGATGCTCAGATTGGTGTATTCGCGGTTGAGGTTGCATGCCGGGAAGTTGCTGATGCCCATGTGGCTGTCGTATTCGGGCACAGTCAGGCGGTCGTTGTTGTGTACGGCGATGCCGATGAAGTCGTAGGGGTGTGATTCTTTCATCCCTTCCATTTCCACGATGCCGCGCACACACCAGCCGCACCAAGTGCCGGTGCCTTCTTCCACCACCACATTGCGGTCGTAGAGCGTTTTGTACACGTTGATGGTTTCGCTCACGGAGTTGTTGGCCGCGTTGTCGTCTGTGCCACCATTCACCGCCGTGATTGTGGCCTTTACTTCGGCGTTGACGGTTTGCTCGGTTAAGCCGTGGGTGAGTGCGGCTTCAATCTTGGCTGTGCGACCACTGATTAGAGTCAGCTCATAACTTTTCTCAGCCACTTGCGTGCCATTGACTTCGAAGGTTAAGGTGAAGGATGTGACAGTGACGCTGCCGGGATTTTCCATTGCCAAGGTCACGTTGACCGGCTCGGCAAATGTGTAATTTGTTTTCTCAATGACGATGTCGTTCAGAGCTAAGTCGAGCTCGGCACCGTTTGCACTGACGCCGGCGGTGATGATTGCGGCTGCTGCAATGAGATGTTTTAGATTGGTGTTCATACGTGCCATTGTTTTGATTTGTTTTGAGCGCAAATTTAGCGAAAAATGTGAGTAGAACCGCATTTTTGCGGCTGATCTGTGTTTAAAATCATGATTTCATACACAAAACGGCTGAATTATTGGTCGGAAGCCAATTTTATGTACTCGCTTGGGGTGAGGCCGGTGTTTGCTTTGAAGGCGTTGATAAAAGTGGAACGCGACTTGAATCCGACGCTCTGGCCGAGGCCTTCGATGGTGAGGTTGCCGTAGGTTTGGCGGTCGGCCATGCGGCGGCAGGCTTCCTGCACGCGATATTTGTTGATGAACGCGTTGAAGTTGCAACCATAACATTCGTTGATTATCTGCGACACTTTTTTGTAGTGCTCGCCGATGGCTTCAGCCAATTGCTGTGCGGAGAAATCCGAGGAGAAGATTTCGGAACTGTGCGCCATGGTGTCCTCAATTTTGGCTCGCAGTAACTCTTTGTCTTCGTCGTCCAAATTGCTTTGTCGGTACTTCTCTGTCGGTTTAGCTGTCATCTCCTCGATATTGCGATACAGTCGGAGATTCTTCTCGTGCAGCGACCGGTTCTTTTTGTAGAGCAGCAAAAGCAGGATTAGGATGGCTAAGGTGAAGGTGACACAGATGCAGGCGATCGTAATCATGCGGTGGCGCTTTTCGCGCTCTTGATGCAGGTCGTCGGAGATTTCTTGTAGTTGGTTGAGGAAGTCTTGTTCAGTGATGTTGTGCAATTGTTTGTATGACAAGATGTTGCTTTTGAGCTGCAAATACTTGATATTGTATTGGTTAGCCTCTGCAGCCTTGCCCCAGTGGTCATAAATACGGCGTTTGAGGTCGTAGATTTCCAATTGTGCATCTTTCGCTTGGACTGAATCGGCCAAAGCTTCCGACTGGGAGATGTTGTCGATGGCTTCGGCGAATCGGCCGCACATATCCAAGGCCTTAGCGCAGTTGATGTGCGCCATCAGCCGGTATCTGAGGCGATCGGAGTCGTAATCCATCGCGGCTATTTGCTGTTGGAAGTAGTTGGCCGCTAAGGTGCCATCGCCCCGAACCATTGCATCCATACCATTGTGCATCAGCACGTTGTAGCTGTATCGCCACGATGGCTCTCGGTGGCTATATAGTTGCTGATATCCGCTCCAGATTGAGTCGACTTGCATCCACATACCGTTGACAAAGGCCAACTCTAATGAGTTGGAAATAATCAAGTCGGCGATGTCGGCATTGGCATAACGTAGCGCAATATTGTACTTGTCGAAAGCTCGCGACAGGAAGGTAGAATCGTTGCACTGCACGCCCATAGTGTGGTAAGTGATACCATAGTTCATTGCTATTTGAGCCGTGAGCCGCGCCGATATATTGTTGCACGCTTCAGCGTGGTGCAAACTCTCAATTGCCTTGCCGTAGTCGTAGAAATGGTAAAACAGTATCTGCCAGCGCAATAGATACGCGCGCGCCACCTGCTCCGAGCCGGCCTTGTCACGTATGGCTGCGTCTTGGGTAATGAGCGAGAAGCAAATCATGGCGCTGTCCACTCTACCGCCATCGAGAAAGCGCTCGCCTTTGGCCATCAACTGTTCCGGCTGCATCGTCGACCACTGCGTGTAGGCTTGGTGATGCGTCACCGATTGCATGCCATAGATGGCCGCAACCAAGCAGATACAGATTATGATGAGCCGAGTTTTCATATTGCCTGCAAATTTAGCAAAAAAACTCAACCCGTGCAAATAAAAAGCGAACCGCAGCGGGGGCTGCGGCTCGCGGTATGGTTGGGGAGGGGGATTATTCGCGGAGGAGTTGGAAGAGCTCGTCGGTGGCGCGGTCGAGCAGGCCGAAGATGCCTTCGTAGTCTTGGGGGGTGGTGGAGGCGGTGGGCTCGAATTCGTAGGATGCCCATACGCCGTCGCTATCTTCGGTTACAGTGAATTTCACTACGAACTTCTTGGAGTTGAGGTCGTTACATGCTTCGAGGAGTTTGATGCGGTCTTGGCCTTCGGTGTTGCACATCAGCACGATTTGGAGGAAGGCGCTGTCGTTGTTGCGGAAGCCCACGTAGTTAACACCTTGGATTTTGAAGCGAACGGAGGTTTCACGTTCTTCGTGGCGATAGCCTTCGTTTTGGAGGAAGTTGATAAGATGGGAGTAGCCTGACATATTAGGTTAAGGTTGAGATTGAGCGATGTATTGAGGTTGCTCCAATGGCCTCGCTCGGTTGGCAATTGGCCGCGTTATCGGTGGCAAAGGTAATACAAATAATTGATACGTGCAAGCATTCTGCCGAAAATTATTTGCTGCCGAGGTACACTCGCAGGGTGATTTGCTGCCACAGGGCGCACACGTCCGAGGTGATGTGGAGGTTGAGGCCGGCGCTGAGGTCCACGTAGCGGTTGCGGATGATGTGGGCGCGCAGGTCGGTGCGGCTGTAGGTGGTGGCTTGGTAGTAGGGCGAGCCCATGTTGAGCTGCGGACCGAACTCGGGGTAGAGAGGCATGAGGTTGCCGCCCAGGTAGAGGGTCTCGTTCAGAGAGAGGAAGCGCCAGTGGGCGTTGGCTTCGACCAAGGCGCCGCCACGGGTTAGCCAACCGCGGCGGTCGGCGCGGGAGCGTTGCATCGACAGCACGCCGCCGATGCGCACGCCAAGCGAGTCGAGGGGTAGGGCGGTGGTGGTCACACCCACGAAGGGGTTGAACATGAAGTCGTCGTTGACACCTTGTTCCTCGGGCGCGTGGCGCTGCTTGGCCAAGTGGTTGTACTGCATACGCTCACCGATGTAGATGGGCGAGGAGGCCACCGGATGCCACAGCGAGTTGAGCACCACGTTGAACGCTTCGCGCTTGGTGTTGGTCTGAATCTGGCGCCAGTCCAACATCAGTTCGGCCCAGCCGCGGTCGCTGACGTGTTGCACTAAAAGGCCGCGCACGTTGGGCTGGCGGTAGTCGATTGAATCGCTCCAAAGGAATTTGGGCGTCTCTTCCATGAGGTAGCGGCGCGAGAACATACCGAAGTTGAAGCGCCACGCGTCGCGCTCCACGCGGTAGTAGAGCGTAGGGATGACTTGGTAGTCGTCCCAGTCGTTGTTCACCGGCTGATTCCACACCACGCCGCCGCTGATTTGACCGGCGCCCTCGGGCAGGATGACGCCCACTTCCGGGGCGAGGCGAGTGAAGAAGATGGTTTGGTCGTTGGCGCTGTCGCCCTCGCGGTTGTCGAAGGTCGAGGAGAAGTCCACGCTCCAGGTTAGCTGTTGCGCGGAGGCAGTGCCGAGGCACACGGTCGCGGCTATGGTAAAAAGTAAGTGGCGAAGTTTCATAACAGTTGATATTTGCCGACAAAGTTAGCAAATTTCCGCCAATAAGCCAAACATTTTCGCCTACGTGATAGATTTTTTTTCGCCCACGGCCATCTTTATAAATAAATAATTTTGGTGGATGGCGGAATTTTTTGTAAATTTGTGGCCACTAATCCGGTCATCACTTTTTTGAATATGAATAGTCAAGCATTGGCGCCGGGAACCGAGCTACGGAGCAGCCGGCGCACATCTACCATCCAGCGCGTCCTTGGTCAGGGCGGATTCGGTATCACCTATTTGGTGGAGACCGATTTCCGCATGGGCAACATCGACTACACGGCTCGCTTCGCGGTCAAGGAGCATTTCATTCAGATGTTGTGCGAGCGCGATTCGACAACCAACCGCGTGCGCTTTCTGCAGTCGGCCTCGAAGGAGGTGGAGACATCCAAAAAGGCCTTCGTCAGCGAGGCCGAACGCCTGCAACGCCTCGGCATCAACCACCGCAACATCGTGAAGGTCGACGAGGTGTTCGAAGCCAACGGCACGGCTTATTACGTGATGGAATATTTGGACGGCGGTTCGTTGGCCGATTATGTCAAGACGCACGGCGGCCGGCTGTCGTGGGCGGAGACGGCAAGACTGATGCAACCGATTTGCGATGCCGTGGCTATGTTGCACCGCAACCGTGTGGCCCACTACGACATCAAGCCGCAGAACATTATGGTGATGACCGACAAGCAAGGCCTGCGCCCCGTGCTCATCGACTTCGGCCTCGCCAAGCACTATGATGGTCAAGGCGAAGCCACATCCTCCATCGCTGCCCGCGGCTTCACCCCCGGCTACGCTCCCAACGAGCAGTACCAAGGCATCACCACCTTCTCGCCGCGTGCCGACGTGTACGCCCTCGCCGCCACAGTGTGCTACTGCCTCACCGGTCACGCGCCCGCTAAGGCAGCTGAACTCGACCTCGACAAGCTGTGCGACGAGTTGCTGTCGTTAGGCGTCGACGCCTCGGTGGCCAACATCCTCCTCCGCGGCCTCGAATTCCGCGCCGCCGACCGCCCGGCCGATGCCGGCGCCCTCGCCGCCGCGCTGTTCGCCGGCGGCCAGCTGCCGACCACCCGCCAGCCGCGCACCACGCCTTCCGAAGCAACCGAGCTGCCAAGCAAGAGGGAAGAGCTCGAGCCGGCGGAAGCGTCCCGAGAGACGGTGCCTCGCAAGCCTGTTCGGCCGGAGCCGGAGCCTGATAAGCCGGTCAAGCAGCGGTGGTGGACGCGTCGGTGGCTCAAAATCACCGGCATCTCAGTTGCTTGCTTAGCTTTCATTGTTTGTGCGTTTGTCTTTGGCGATGACATTATGTGGAGTATAAAAACATCGTGCATAAGCTGCGGCGAGAACAATCTCAAGCTGCAAGTAACTGATAGCTACGGCTCAAAATTCTACTACAGTCAGAACGAGTGGAATAATCTTAGCGATAGCCAACGCGATAGCTACACCAAGCAAGGTGTAGTAATTGACTACGCCGGCGAGCGCTTCGTGGTCAAGTTGAATATGGCGCGGCACGGCAGCGGCTACGAGTTCGATGGCCCTATATCTTTCACTTGGTATGAGGCCAAGCAGTGGGTAAACAATATGGGCAACGGCTGGCGCCTACCAACCAAAGATGAAGGCCATGCAATGGCCGACCAGTATGAAGACGTGTGCGCCGCAATCAAAGCCTTCGGCGGCGATGACGATCCGGCATGGTGGTATTGGACAAGCACAGAATACGGCGCCTCCGGGGCGTGGTATTTCTCTCTCTACCATGGCTACGTCGGCTACGACAACAAGAGTGACAACGTTGGCGTGCGCGGCGTTCGCGCGATATAAACCCTTTGGGACTTTTTCACTTTGCGCCTTTCTGTCGCCGCACTTGTGCGGCGCGGAAAGGCGCAAAGGCGTGTAGGCAGTCGCGGTGCGGAGCCTTTTTGCAGCTGCTCCGAGCTCTTGCTCGGGCGGTTAGTGGGGCGGGAGGGGGAGGATGCGCGGGCGGGAGGTGGCGGTTGGGGGGAGGATTTCGATGGGGGCGTTCACGTAGCGGGTGTTGGCGGTTTCGGCTTCGAAGGGGGTGATGCGCACTTCGCGGTCGTAGAGTTCTACTAAGGAGAGGGCGTAGTGGCGGCCTTGGTAGGTGACATCGCGAGCGAGGATGCGGTCAAAGGGTGCGGGTGCTGTCATTAGGGTCGAGGCGGGGCACTACGCGGCGCTGCATGCGGCGGTAGGGTTGGTTGGGCATGGTGATGCGCGAACGGGTGAGGGAGATGGAATCGACCACGCAGGGTCGGCGGCCTTCCACGCCGAGGTAGAGCCAGCCGCTGAGGGCCACGGCGGTGCGGGTGGTGTCGGTGAAGAAGGTTATGGACTGGCGGTTGAGCTCGGTCACGTCGAGCGAGGCGATGACGGTTTCAATGGTGCCGTCGGAGTATTCGGTGGTCATGCTCCATTGGGCATTGGTGGGCGGTACGGCCAAACGGGCGTTCCAGGTGAAGAAGTCGCCGCGCTCCCAGTTGCGGTCGGCAGTGAGGTTGAAAGTGATGTACTGCGAAGGCGAGAAGCTGTTGACAATCAGGGCTGTAGGCCGTTGCCAAACGTCCACGCTGTCGCCGGCCACCGATAGCGCAGCCTCAGCTACCACACCGTTGACCTTGGCCAAGCGTGCTTCGAGGATTTCGATGGTGTGGTCGGCCACGTCTTGGTAGAGGTTCATATTGTGTCCATACCACACAAGAGAGCTGTCGAACTGCTCCTTGGTGACGCCGTGACGGGCGAAGACCGCATCGCGCAGAGCTTCGCGGGTGCCGGGGGCGGCGTATTGCGCTTGGTTGACGGAGATGACGGCGTCGGCCACGCGCACATCGGCCATCAGCTCGGCCATATCGTCGGGCTGGATGACGGAGTCGGGCACGCGGTTGCAGGCTGCTGCCACGATGGCTAACGCTATGACCGGCAGGAGTTTACGCATTTGCATCCGCCTCCTGCGGGTTGGATTCCTCTTCCTCTTTCTGGAAGGGCAAGCATTGAGCGTAGCGGAAAATAAGCACGACGATGCCTACGGAGATGGCTGCGTCGGCGAGGTTGAACACCGGGTCGAAGAACGAGAAGTGGTCGCCGCCAACCCAGGGCATCCACTCGGGCCAGGTGAAGGAGAACAGCGGCAGGTGAATCATGTCGACCACCAGGCCGTGGAGCAGGGTGCCGTAGCCTTCGCCCCAGGGCACCATAGTGGCCACCATGGGCGGGTAGGGGTCGGTGAATATGCAGCCATAGAACACGCAGTCGATGATATTGCCGAAGGCGCCGGCGGCGATGGCGGCCAAGGTGATGATGTAGCCGCGCGGGGTGTCGAGACGCTTACACAGGCGGGCGATGTACCAAATCAGCAGGCCCACCACCACAATGCGGAACAGCGACAGCAACAGTTTGCTGCCCATTTCCATGCCGAAGGCCATGCCGTTGTTCTGCACGAAGCGCAGCTCGAAAAATGGCAAAATTTCGTAGCCTTCGCCGAGGTAAAAGTGGGTTTTGACCCAAATTTTGAGAATTTGGTCGGCGATAATAATCACGGCCGCGGCGATGATAGCGGCCCACGCGTTCTTTTGAGTGTTGGTTTGCAGCATATCGGTAAAAATCGGCAAATCGCCGCCCCCGAGGGGGCGGCAACTGCACGATGAGTGAATTATTTTTGCATTTCTTTGCCTTCGACGCTAAGGGTGGCATGGGGCACGATGCGCAAGCGTTCCTTGGGGATGAGCTTGCCGGTGGCGCGGCAGATGCCGTAGGTCTTATTGTCGATGCGCACCAATGCGGCGCGGAGTTTGTTGATAAACACGCGTTGACGTTCGGCCAGTCGAGCTGCTTCCTCACGTCCGAGCGTGTAAGCGCCGTCTTCGAGCACTTTGAAAGTGGGGGAGGTGTCGGCTACGTCGTTGCCGTCAGAGTTCATTAATGTGCGGCAGAGCGAGTCGTACTCGGCCTGCGCCTTCTCAATTTTCTCGTTGATAATCTGACGGAACTCTTCGAGTTCTTCGTCGGAATAGCGTGTTATTTCAGACATAGTAGGTAAGGTGGATTGATTATGAGTTGAGTTCAACAGCCACATCCACGGGGAAGTCGTCGATGTCGAGGTGCTCGGCCTTGTCGGCGGGCACTTCACCTACGGTAACTTCCACAGCCAACACTTGCGAGCTGATGTACTCGCCGAATTGAGCCAGCAGCTCTTCGATGCCTTCGACAGCTGCGAAGCGCAGGCGGATGCGGTCGGTTATGTTATAGTTGCGTCCTTTGCGGATATTTTGCACACGGTTGATGATTTCGCGGGCGATACCTTCGCGGTGGAGTTCGTCGGTGACGGTCACGTCGAGGGCCACGGTGAGGTTGCCGTCGTTGGCCACGGTCCAGCCGGGTATGTCCTCGGAGATGATTTCCACGTTGGCCACGTCCACGCGCTTGGTTTCGCCGTCGAGCATCAGGTCGATGAAGCCGTCGCGCTCGAATTGAGCGATTTGCTTCTGGTCGAGCGAAGTGAGAGCGGCAGCAGCGGCCTTCATTTGCTTGCCGAAGACGGGACCGAGCTTCTTGAAGTCGGGTTTGACGCGTTTCACCAAGACGCCTTCATCGTTGCTCACCACGCGCAGGTTCTTGACGTTGATTTCAGAGAGCACGAGCGGGGCGATGGTGTCGAGGATGGAGCGCATGCTCTCGTCGGAAACCGGCACCATGATTTGCTGCAGCGGACGGCGCACGTTGATGTTGACGCGGCGGCGCAGCGACAGCACCATGGAGGTCAACCGTTGAGCGATGCTCATTTGCTGCTCGCGGTCGGCGAAGATGAGCTCGCGGTCGGCCACCGGGTAGCGGTCGAGGTGGACGGAGAGTTCGGCGGTGGGCTTGCCGTCGCGGTAGGTGAGGTCGCGGTAGAGGCGGTCGGCGAAGAAGGGCGACACGGGCGCGATGAGCTTGGCCAAGGTGAGCAAGCACGAGTAGAGGGTTTGGTAAGCGGCGAGCTTGTCGGCAGTCATTTCGCCGGCCCAAAAGCGCTTGCGGTTGAGGCGCACGTACCAGTTGCTGAGGTCGTAGAGCACGAAGTCGTTGATGGCGCGAGCGGCCTTGGTGGGTTCGTAGTCGTCGAAGGCTTCGTCCACGGCGATGATGAGCGAGTTGAGGCGGGAGATTACCCAGCGGTCGATTTCGGGACGTTCGGCCACAGGCACTTCGGCCTCGGAGCCGGTGAAGCCGTCCACGTTGGCGTACTGTGCGAAGAAGCCGTAGGTGTGGTAGAGTGTGTCGAAGAGCTTGCGCGAAACTTCGATAACACCGGCTTCGTCGTAGCGCAAATCATCCCAGGGGGAGGAGTTGGCAATCATGTACCAGCGCAGGGGGTCGGAGCCGAGCTTGTCGATGGCTTCGAAGGGGTTGACGGCGTTGCCCAAGCGTTTCGACATCTTGTTGCCGTGCTTATCGAGTACTAAACCGTTGGAAACCACAGCTTTATACGATACTTGGTCGAAGACCATGGTGGCGATGGCGTGCAGGGTGAAGAACCAACCACGAGTTTGGTCCACACCTTCAGCGATGAAGTCGGCGGGGAACACCTCGCCGGCCTTGAACGCGTCGGCGTTCTCAAACGGGTAGTGGATTTGAGCGTAAGGCATGGAGCCGGAATCGAACCACACGTCGATGAGGTCGGTTTCGCGCTTCATCGGTTTGCCGGAAGCGGATACCAGCACGATGTGGTCGACGTAAGGACGGTGGAGGTCGATGCGGTTGTAGTTTTCTGCGGAGTAGTCGCCGGGTACGAAGCCCTTGTCGCGCAAGGGGTTCGACTGCATTACGCCGGCGGCCACAGCCTTTTCGATTTCGTTGTAAAGTTGCTCAACGGAAGCGATGATGAGCTCTTCGGAAGCGTCTTCAGTGCGCCAGATGGGTAGGGGAGTGCCCCAGTAGCGCGAGCGCGAGAGGTTCCAGTCTTGCAAGTTCTCGAGCCACTTGCCGAATCGGCCGCTGCCGGTCGATGCGGGCTTCCACTTGATGGTGTTGTTGAGCTCAATCATGCGGTCGCGAGCGGCGGTGGAGCGGATGAACCACGAATCGAGCGGGTAGTAGAGCACCGGCTTGTCGGTGCGCCAGCAGTGGGGATAGTTGTGGGTGTGCTTCTCGCTGGTGAACAGTAAGCCGTTGTCTTTGAGCATGATGCAGATTTCCACATCAAGCGACATATCGTTGGGGCCCTTCGCGGGGTCGTAAGCGTTCTTGACGAATTTGCCCTGCCAGGGGGTGTAGGCGGCCACGTCGACGCGTTCAGCCACGAATGCGGGGTCCAGCTCGTCGAGCATGTAGAATCGACCTTTGAGGTCGACCATCGGGCACACCTTGCCGTCGCGGTTGATAAGCTCCATGGGCGGGATGTTGTTGAGCTTCGACACGCGCAAGTCGTCAGCGCCGAAGGTGCCGGCGATGTGCACGATGCCGGTGCCGTCGACGGTGGTGACATAGTCGCCGGGGATGACGCGGAAAGCGCCCTCACCGGGGTTCATCCACGGGATGAGTTGGCGATAGTGCATACCCACCAAGTCAGTGCCCATGCATTCGCCCACCACCTTCCAAGGTACGAGCTTGTCGCCGGGTTTGTAATCTTCCAAAGCGATGTCAGCGGCTTTGGGATTGAACACCGAGTTGAGCAGCGCTTCAGCCACCACAACGTTGATGCGCTCGCCGCTATATTTATTATATGTGTTGACGAAGCAGTATTTGATTTGCGGGCCGACGCACAGGGCGGTGTTCGAGGGCAGGGTCCACGGAGTGGTGGTCCAAGCCAAGAAGAAAGGCTTGCCCCAGCCGAGCTGTTCGGGACGCGGGTCGAGCACCTCGAATTGAGCCACGCAAGTGGTGTCCTTTACGTCGCGATAGCATCCGGGTTGGTTCAGCTCGTGCGAGCTGAGACCGGTGCCGGCAGCGGGGGAGTAGGGCTGGATGGTGTAGCCCTTGTAGAGGTAGCCCTTCTGATAGAGCTGCGCCAAGAGCCACCACACCGATTCGATGTAGCGGTTGTCGTAGGTGATGTAGGGGTTGGCCATGTCGACCCAGTAGCCCATGTTGTTGGTGAGCGTTTCCCATTCGCGAGTGTACTTCATCACCTCGCGACGGCAGGCGTCGTTGTACTCATCCACCGAAATTTTGTGACCGATGTCCTCTTTGGTGATGCCGAGCGACTTCTCCACGCCGAGTTCCACGGGCAGGCCGTGGGTGTCCCAGCCGGCTTTGCGTTCCACGCGGAAGCCCTTCATGGTTTTGTAGCGGCAGGTGATGTCTTTGATGGTGCGAGCCATCACGTGGTGGATGCCCGGCATACCATTGGCCGAAGGCGGACCTTCAAAGAAAACGAACGAGGGAGCGCCTTGGCGCACCTCGATGCTGCGATGGAAGAGGTCTTCGCTCTGCCACAGAGCGAGCATCTCCTTATTGATTTGGGGAAGACTGAAAGAGGTATATTCAGGAAATTTCTTCATGGATGAGTCGAAGAATATGTTGTTATGAATTAGATTTTAAACATAAAGGGGTGCGTCAGCGATTGTGCTAACACACCCCCATGGAATCTCGTTGTCGCTGCGTGCGGATTATTCAGCAGCGGGAGCTTCGGTAGTTTCAGCGGGAGCAGCAGCAGCGGCTTCAGCTTCGGCTTTGGCAGCTGCGAGTTCAGCTTTTTTCTTGGCCACAGCTTCAGCTTTGGCTTTGTTTTTAGCTTCTTCTGCTTCCAAGCGAGCGCGGAGGTCGGCTTGTTTGCGACCGGCTTCGGAAGCTTTAACGGCTTCTACTTGCGCTTGCTTTTTGCTCTTCCAAGCGGCGAAGCGGCGTTCAGCTTCAGCTTGGTCGAAAGCGCCTTTTTTCACACCGCCGAGGAGGTGTTTCATCAGCATTACGCCCTCGTTGGAGAGGATAGTGCGTACAGTGTCGGTGGGTTGAGCACCGCAGTTCACCCAATACAAGGCCCGCTCGAAATTGAGAGTGATTGTAGCAGGATTAGTGTTCGGATTATAAGAACCTATCCTTTCAATAAACTTACCATCTCGTGGTGCCCTGCTATCGGCGATAACAATAGGATAAAACGCATAGTTCTTGCGACCATGGCGTTGTAATCTGATTTTTGTTGCCATTAATTAATTTTTTGTTTAGTTTTTGGTCTTGCATTGTTTGCGACTGCAAAGTTACAACTTTTTCGCCACCCCACCAAACATTTCCCCAACTTTTTTCATAAAAATAATTGGCAGAGACAAAAAATCATCATATACCCATTTTGGTGTACCAAAAATAAAGCCGCTCGTAAGCGGCCTGTTCCCTGCAAGAAAGCAGGGCGTTGCTTTTTCTACTGCAAAGTTAATACAAATTCTCCAATTTTCCAAACATTTCCCCAACTTTTTTCACAAAAATAATAGACTGAGACAAAAAATATCCGCTCAATAAAAATAATGCGAGAGAAATGTGTTCGATTTTTTGCGAATCCCATTTTTTATTATTAACTTTGCCCAAAAATATCAAATGGAGATAATCTTTGATAAAGAATACCTAAAGGAATTGTTTTTTTGAAGGAAAGACAAACGACAAAAAGCACCGTTTTCAGCCGGAAGTTATTAAGAGCTATCAGAAAGCTGTGCTTATGATAGCCTCGGCCAAGTGTGTAGAAGATTTATACACATACCATTCTCTGAACTACGAGGTCTTAGTCGGTGATAAAAAAGGTATTTCTTCAGTAAGATGCAACAAAAAGTATCGATTAGAGTTCATAGTAAATCGCTCAGATACAAATACGATTATAAACATTTGCACTTTGTTAGATATTACGAACCACTATAAATAATTGATTATGGCTACAATAACTTACTCTTTTCATGATTTGAACCCGTCGGTGGCTATTCATCCCGGCGCGATTATTAAGGATGAACTTGACGAGCGTGGATTATCGCAGCGAGCTTTTGCTTCGCTTATTGATTGCTCGTATTCCGTGCTAAATGAGATACTTAACGGTAAACGGCCTGTGTCGGCTGATTTAGCTCTGCGCGCTGAAGCAGCCTTGGGTGTAAAGGCCTATATGTTGGTGGATTTGCAGGCTAAGTATAATCTGCAGAAGGCTGCAGCCAATTCCGGCTTGTCCGCTTTGCTTTCTCGCATTCGGGCGGCGGCGGTGGCTCTGTAGTGGTGAAAAAGGTGAGAATGTTGGTGAAAATTGGAAGTGTTGATAATTTTCACTGCCAAAATAGTGATTGTTTTGGAATTTATCGCTAACTTTGGGGGTGGATTTTAACCCAACACCACCCAACTAATGCAAAAGAAAGGCAAACTATACTTCCGCTACGGCACCATGGGCTCGGCTAAAACCGCCCTGTTGCTTACCACCGCGTATAATTTTGAGGAACGCAATCTCGATTATATGTGTCTCAAGCCTGTGATTGACACTCGCGAGGCTCGCAACGTGATTCATTCGCGCATCGGCATAGAGCGCGAATGTCGTTGGATATACGATAACACCGACCTCTATCAGATGGCCGCTGACCTATACCGCACCGAGCGCCGTATCGTCGACTGGTACCTCATCGACGAGGCGCAATTCCTGTCGGCACGTCAGGTCGACCAGCTCTCGCGCGTGGTCGACGACTTCGGCTCGAACGTGGTGTGCTACGGCTTGCGCACCGACTTCCAGACGCACCTGTTCGAAGGCTCGCGCCGCCTGTTTGAAATCGCCGACACCATCGACGAAATCAAGTCGACGTGCAACTGCGGCCGCAAAACCATTGTCAACGCCCGCATCGATGCCAACGGCGACTTCGTGGACGAAGGCAACCAAGTGGAAATCGGTGGCAACGACCGCTACGTGGCCGTCTGCCGCAAGTGCTGGCGCAACAAGCATATCGAGCAGAGCGAACGCTCCGCCCTCCCATTAGACTTTCCTACCGATAACCTCATAGACCCGCAATGATACTTTGTAACATCACCGACGCGAACATTTATCGCAACATTTCCCCACTCTTGGCCGAGGCCATCGACTGGCTCACGGCCAACTCCGCCGCTGATTTGGCCAACGGCTCCTACCCGGTGGGCGAGGGTGGCGTGGTGGTCAAGGCCGAAACGCCGGCGCTGATGCCGCGCGAACGCGTGCGCTTGGAAGCACACCGCCGCTTCATCGACATCCACGTGCCCATCAAAGGTATCGAAACCATAGGCTGGGCGCCCGTGGCTTCGCTTTCATACGTCAACACCCCTTACGACGAGGACACCGACATCGCTTTCTACAGCGATTCCGCTCACAGTCTGCTCCACGTGCACCCCGGCCAAATCGCCATCTTTTTCCCCGAGGATGCCCATGCCCCCAACATCGGCATCGGCAACCATCGCAAACTCTGCATTAAAATTCCTGTACAATGAAACGCTCTCTCCTGATTATCTGTCTGTTAATTAGCTTGGCCGCTTCGGCCGCTTCGCCCTACGTCAACGAAACCGTGCGCTATCGCGTCATGTACAAGTGGGGCTTGATTCAGAAGCAAGCCGGCACGGCCACGCTGTCGATTCACCTCGACGGCGACCGCTACAAAGCATCGCTCATAGCCGCCTCCGACCCTTGGGCCGACGGCATCTTCTGTGTGCGCGACACGCTCTATTCCACCATCCTCAAGGAAGGTTTCCGCCCCTTGCGCTATCACAAAGCCGCCCACGAAGGCTCCGACCACAAGGACGACGTGGTGGAATTCTCCTACAACGGCGACAACGTCACCGGCCAGTGCCATCGCCAAGTGTTCAAAGAAGGCCAAAAGACTGTGGATCAGCGCCAAACGCTCCACACCACCGGCATCACTGTCGACATGCTTTCCTCATTCTATTATATGCGCATGCTGCCGTTCCCCACGTGGCGCTCAGGTCATAAGCACTCGATGACCATCTTCTCGGGCAAGCGCAAGGAGACGCTCACCTTGCAATACCGCGGTGTGGAAGATGTGAAAGTCGACGGCCGAACTTACCGCTGCTTCCACATCACCTTCATCTTCACCGGCGACGGCGGCAAGAAGACCTCCGACGACATGGACGCATGGATTACCACCGACGCTTCGCGCACTGCCGTCCAGCTCGAAGGCAAGTTGCCCGTGGGCAAAGTGCGCTGTCAAATAATTAAGTAACCGTATGAATATCAAACGACTATACCGCAAAGTGCTCCACTGGGGCAAAGAGCAGGTGCAATACTGTTCCAAAGGCGTGTGGCACGACACTCGCCGCCATTGGTGGGTCAACCTCATCAAAACGCTCAACCTGTCGGTGCAGTCGTTCCTTTCGCGCGACGTGCAGTCGCAAGCCATGGCCATGGCCTACCGCACCCTGCTGGCCATGGTGCCGGCCTTGGCACTTTTCTTTGCCATCGGCCGCGGATTCGGGCTGCAGAACGTGCTGCGCAACGAGCTTTACCGCCTGTTGCCCGCGCAGCAAACCGCCATCGACTATGCGTTGGAGTACGTCGACAAGTACCTCAGCCAGTCGTCCGAAGGCATCTTCGTGGGCGTGGGCATCGTGGTGTTGCTGTGGACGCTTATCTCGCTGATGAGCGGCGTCGAGACCGCCTTCAACCGCATTTGGGGCGTGAAATCCGGCCGCAATCTCGGCCGCAAACTCAGCGAATACACCGCGCTGATGTTGCTGCTGCCGGTGGTGCTGATGGTGGCCGGCGGCCTGTCGTTGGCCGTGAGCGATTCGCTGCAATCGCTCATGGGCTACTCATTTCTGTCGCCCATCATCTCCATCATTGTGGAGGTGTCGTCGTGGATAATGACGTGGTTCTTCTTCGCCTTGGTCTACTTCCTTATCCCGAACACCAAGGTGAAATTCGGCAACGCGTTTGCCGCCGGTGTCTTTGCCGGCACGGCCTTCCTCATCCTGCAATGGCTGTTTGTCAGCGGCCAGATGTACGTGTCGCGCTACAATGCCATCTACGGCTCGGTGGCCTTCCTGCCGTTGCTGCTCATCTGGTTGCAATTCACCTACACCATCACCTTGGCCGGCGCCGTGGTGTGCTACTCGTCGCAGAACATCTTCATGTTCAACTTCTCCGACGCCATCCAGCACATGTCCACTTCCTACCGTAACCGGTTGTCGTTGGCTATCACAGCCGTTGTGTATCAGCGGTTTAGCACCAACCAAGGACCGACTGAATTGCAAATGCTTGTGGGGCGCTACGGCATCCCGTACCGCCTTGCCACCATCGTGTGCGATCGCCTCATCGCCGCCGGATTGTTCATCCAAGTCGACACGCAAGACACCCACAAAGAGCGCACATTCCAGCCCGCACTCAACCCCAACGACCTCACCGTGGCGCAAGTTCTCAAGCGCCTCAACGCCCTCGGCGCCGCCGACTTCATCGCCGACTTCGACAAGAATTTCACCGGTGTGGTGCACTGCTGCGATGCCATTGACCAAACCATCGCCGCGCAAGCCGCCACCCAACTCATAACACAACTTCAAATCCAAACTAACTAACATTACAAACCCATGAAAAAAGTTATCGCCACCACCGCCGCTCCCGGCGCAATCGGCCCCTACAGCCAAGCCATCGACACCGGCGCATTCGTATTCGCTTCCGGTCAAATTCCCATCAACCCCGCCACCGGCACCATCCCCGAAGGCATCGAAGCCCAAACTCGTCAGGCCCTTGCCAACGTTAAAGCCATCTTGGCCGAAGCAGGCCTCACCGTGGACAACGTGGTGAAAACCACCGTGTTCCTTGCCGACATGAACGACTTCGCCGCCATGAATGCCGTCTACGCCGAAGTGTTCACCGCACCCTTCCCCGCCCGCAGCGCCGTAGCCGTGCGCGAGCTCCCCAAACAAGTGCTCGTCGAGGTAGAAGTCCTCGCCGCCCGCTAAGCCAC
>JBJEKG010000096.1:0-17668 GCA_051878535.1 Muribaculaceae bacterium | reverse complement strand
TATGCACCATACGGGTATAGTCGGTGCAGCTGATGAAGCTCCAACTGCCGTCGAGGTGCTTGCCCGCGAGGTATTCGGTGTCTACGTTGCAAAGGTCGTACTCCACGAACGTCGGCTCGCGCACCACGTATCGGCGCTCGGCCACATCGTAGAGCGCCGACAAGCCGTTGTCAGCAGTGAGTATGGCTCGGCCTTCCATTATATTGATATTGGTGAATTGGAATGGCGACACGGCCTGCCGAGCCTGCAGGTCGTAGAGCGCCAAACGATTGTTGACATTCAGCGCCGCAAAGTGGTGCTCGGGGTAGACCACGATGTCGTCGAACTGTGTCAGCAGTATCTCCTCCGCGCCGCAGTCCACGCCCTTGTAATGCTTGCGAGCGGTGATGGTGTACTCGCCCGCAGTGGCCGCCACATCTTTGCGTAGCTGCTTGCGGTAGCGACCGGCGAGTTCGTCGGCGATTTCGTCAAGATAATCCATTGCAGCTAAGGTTTAACAGGTTAAGCAATTGGAACGCGCCGATATGCAGCTCCTTAGCCCGGCGGAGTAGGGGAGTGCAATCTCCCCGCTTGTTGATGATGGATTGCGCTTCGTCCACAAGCGAGCGCAAGTCGTCGGCTATAGCGCGGCGGTAGAAGCTGCCGATGTACACGTCGCTTAAGACGATATGGTCGATGCGCGGAGTGAGCATGCGCAAGCGCTCAACAACACCTATACTAAGTGCGACCCCGGCGGCAAGTCGGAAATCATCGGAAATCTCCACCTCGCCACCGCCTTCTATCAGCAGCACATTGCGAGCCACCTTCATCATCCGCACAGCCGAGGCATTCGAAGCAATCTCCGCTTCCATCACCTCGCCCACCAACAAATCGCCCAGGCAAATCGAATCGATGGAGTGCTTGTTAGCCATCGTATGCAAGCGCTTGAACTCGCCCAAAATCGCGTTCACAGTCTCCGAAGCAAAGTGCATACCCCGCGAGGTAATCATTGCGCGCAACCGCTCGGAGCTGAGATATTCGCGCACCGGAAAAGAGAACACTCCATCCCTGTAAGCCAAGGATTGAGTGCACTCTTTTGCCAAGATTTTGCGCAGAGGGATGTTACATTCCGCCATACGATATGCCTAATTGGTTGAGAACTGCGCGCAATTGCTGGGCATCGATGCCGAAATTCATCATCTGCATGTCCTTGTACCCCAAGTCGTGCACAGCTACAATCTGTCCATAAACATCGCACACGGGGCCGCCGCTGTTGCCGGGGTTGGTGGCAAGGTCATAGCCGATGAAATCCACATCGCGCCCCTGCAGCCCATGCTCAAACCGCGACACCACCCCTTGGGTGTAATTGGCCGTCATTACGCCTACGCTCTCGCCACCGGGGTTGCCCATACAGCCTAACTCCGTGCCGATGGTCGGACGATTTCGCGCTATGCGAAAGAACTCGCGACGGTCGTCATCGCGCATCTCCACGGAGAAAATGCATAAATCCAATCCGCTAATATCCTGACTCCAATGCACCTTTGTGATTCTCCGCGGGTCGGAAGTCAACAGCTTATTGCTATCGGGGTTTTGGTCGTAAAAGTACACGCAGCTCGTTGCGGCATCCTCCGGCCGGAGCACGTGCCAATTAGTCACCGCCAACCCTTGGTCGTTGATGAAGAAGCCCGTGCCCAAAGACCCCGTGGCTTGATTTAAAATGAGGAAGGTGCGCGCCTTCATGTACAAGCCCAACTGCGTAATCTCTTTGAGCGACTCACCGTCAGCCAACCAGCCGGTGGAATCAGTCGGTTCCGTTTTGCGGTAAGCGTCATTATAGGCCATCACCACTTGACGGTTCATGCAGTAGCGATGCGCTTCGGTCTCTACCACGTAAGCCGCCACATGGTCGTTGCTGCGCATGAACTTCTTCTTGGTAGCCCGTGAATCAGCCACCAATCGCACCCGCTTGCCTATGACTTGACTTTGCAGATACTTCTCCACACGCGTGTCGTTGGCCACGCCAAGCAGCCGCACGTGTAGCCCGCTCTGCAGAATCAGCTCATTGCCCTGCGCGTCGCTCACCACTCCGCGGTAGCCATTGGTTTTGGTGCCGCTGGTGATGCAGTTGCGCCATAAAAACACAATTGCAATCACCACCACAATGATCAGGATTACCTTCTTCATGCTATCGCCTTATTGGATTACCACCTTGCAAGGGGTATCGATTACACAAGAGAAACGACCGGTTTTGTGGCACTTGCCGCGGCAAGCGATTCTTATCGACTTCACATCGCTGTTGAGCTTGCCTGCAACCACTTGACACACGCCCTCAGGCATAGAATTGGAGACACTGTCGCGCAGATTTTGCAAGTTCTCGCTCTCCTTGTCCGATGATAATTCGGTGCAGAGTTCAAACTCGCAGCTATCATCATCGTACACAAAGATACGGTAGAAGTGATTATCGCGATCGCTTCTCATACGTTTGAAGCTATATGTGCCATCCTCATTCTTTAGAGGAACGGCACTATAGAGCGTTTCAACAGCTGTGCGATAGGAAACGACCTCCACATCTGTATCGGGAATATGATCAGATGCAGTGTCAACCACCGCGGGATTATCCGTGGTGGTTGACCCACTGTTTGAACCGGTGAGTAGCTGTGAGGGCAAGGAAACATTCCCTTGCTGAATCATTGCCAACAGCGCTTCCGACACGATGCGCCATGCATCGGCAAATTCTTTGCTTTTTACGTTGTAAGACATAGTTATGTGATTTAGAATGTTACGGTTAAGCGACGTTCTACAACCCAGTATGAGCCTTCTTTCACCAAGGTACCTTCTTTTACTTCTTTGACCTTGGCTCGATTAAGCGAGACCGGCATGGTGAAAGGTGCTACAAAGATTTTAAATAAATCCAAGTCATTCAAAATCTGAGTTGTAGCATCGGAATTAATGTGATAGGTGCCTGTGGTGCCGTTGGCATCGAGTTCCAACTTAAACAGGTCGCTATTCGAAGAGGCATGTAAGGAGCGTGCGGCGAATTTCAGGCGGCCGGTACCTTGGTCGGGCATCATAGGAGTGCCGAACTTCACGGTCTTAGGCGGTGCGGCCGGAGCTGAGGCCTTGTGTTGTGAAGCTGCTACCGGTTTAGACGCGCCAGCCGAAACGGATTGAACTCCGCCGGCCGAAGCCGTTGCGGCAGCCGATTGCGCACCACAAGCGTGCGCTTGCGGCAGCCGGTTCAGCGCTTCGACTTCATCCTTCAAATTCGCCACCTTCTGTTTGATATTCCCATACTTTGTGAGCAGATTTTGTACTTCGCCGATGAGAAACGCATTCTCTTTTTTCATTTTCAAGAATACATACACACCGATTGCCAAGGCTGCCACGGCCACAAAGCCCAACAGGACAATCCCAAAGATAGTCCCGCGACTATACCAAGGACAGCTTGCGACTACGCCCATCGGCGTAGCCACAGCTGTGCTTGTCTGTGTTAGAATTGTTGCAATCATTTGGGTTCTTTTTGGCAAAGATATTCACTCAGTTTGCACAGGGAATCTTTCAGCGGCCAGAAGAATAGCGGCTCTTTCACCTTGCTATTTTCAGCGCAATTAAGTTTGGTCTCGCACAGATCATAGCTACTTTCCGCGTGATTCCACAGCAGGCTGATTACCTCGCTGTTGATGTCCAGAGCGAGCTTATTGTGAATGATTTCAGCGTAATCCTCATCATTGAATACTTCCAAGAAGGATTTGAAGAATGACAGAACTTTGCTACGCAGATCCTTGTCCAGCCCTTTACCTGTCAAAGCCTTTCCGGATTCATTGTCATAGCCGTAGAACAGCTCTTTCTGAGGATGTATCAACGCTGCTTTTGCTGCATTGATGGTGATTAGTGCGCCGCGAGCAGTTACTTCTTTGGGCTTATCCACGAAGATGACTTTGATTTTATTTGTTCCTAATTCGGGCGCTTCGAGTGTTTTGCTCACGTAGTTGAACATAGCATTGAACAAAGCCGCGATAGTCTTTTCCGATTGGCTAACCAGCCGGATGTACTTACTGCCCATGCCGGTGAACGAGATGAAGTCCGGTGCCTTTTCATTGGCCATGTACAGCGAGTAGGCCAAGTAGTAAGCCAAAGCTGAGAAGTGGATTACCGGCAGCATGCGGATGTATTTAGAGTCGCAAATTACATTCGACAACTGCCATTTTTTTTCGTCCGAGAACAGATAGCTTATCACGTCGGCTGAGTCAGCTGCGCCCTGGATGATGTCATTCAGACTTGACATACAGCCATCGTCCAAATTCGCTGCCCGTTGATAGTATTTGAGAATGCCATTGCGCTTGCTGCCCGACATCACTTGCACACCATCGTTCCACAGGTCGTTGGCGGCAAAGAAAGCCGACAATACGAATTGGCTGCCGGATTCTTTGTTGTAGTATAAAATGTCGGTAGTGCCACCGCCGATGTCCATATTCACGTAGGGTCGGCCAAAGTCGATCGAGCCATTGTGAATGTTTACGTAGTACGGCGCTTCACTTTCGGTGAGAAAGATTGGGGTGACATCGCAGCCGCTTTCCTCAATGGCGGTAGCAACTGAACCCTTGAGGCATTCAAAGGGGTCATCACCCATCGAAATCGGCCACGTTACAGCTAACTTGAACTTAGTGCCGCCATTGTTCAGCACACTCTTGTTCTTCATCATCCAGATAAGCTCGTGGAAGAACACACCGATGCGACTTTGGGAGCGCGAATCGCGACTCCACTTGATGTTGGTGCGGTATAGTTTAGTTACCTGCGACGATCTCTCACCATAGTTGAAGCCGATGCAACAATGAGAGAACAGCTCCAAGGTTTGGCGGCCGCCGCCTACTTCGTAGGTAGCAGTGCGCATCGGGAATTTCAAGCACTCAGCTTCGCTGTTGTTCGAGTCCGAAATTGTTTTCGGCACGAACTCGCGCTTCAAAAGCGAAGGAAATTTGGTAAAGCTGCTGCCATTATCATTGCCCAGCACTCCAACTTGCATCTCTGATTCATCGTAGTTGAAAGCTTGCACCGCCGAGCCATCTTGCTTGTAGGCCACGAAGGTGTTGGTGGTGCCAAAGTCCACACTGAAGCAGAATTCGCTGGTCGCTTCGTTGGCGATTTCGCGGAATTTTGGTATCGCGAAACCACACCGTTGCTCACCATTGTCTTCAATCGATACTTCAATCAGATTGAACGACTTCTTACTGATGTGGTAGTGTGTGGATTTATAATCGGGTAGATCTGCGCGGTCATAAGATTCGGCCTTCACGGCTACGTTACCATTGAAAAAGTTGAGCTTGACTCCGGGGCGTGTAGCGCCCAAAAGCACGTTGTACACATTCTTCTGTACGGCAGCTTCGCTGACGAATTTGTAGAAGGGGAAGATGGCCAAGCTGAAGGTATTGCTGCCATCAAAGCAGTCAACTACTGGGCGATCCTCTACTGCCTGATTAACATTGTATATGCGCGTAAGTGTGATAGAGTGGCCATTTACCAGAGGAATTGTAAGGTTCACGGTCACTTCAACCACGTCGCTGCCTTCTTTGTCTTGAGTAATCTTCATCATTGACGCCAAATCCGAAGGCTTGAAGTAATCGAAGAACCGACGCTTGATGGGAAGCAAGAATCGAAGGCTTTCATCGCAGCAGGTTTCAAAGAGGTGATTGTTGATGTCATAACCCACCTCCACGATTCTCTCTTCCAAGAAGTCGGATACCACCAAGAACGGGTATTTAGCTTCCCATGTGGGCAATTTACGATCATTGATGTCGTCGGGCAACACGTCGGGGATTACGTCCAACCCCGGTTTCCATTCACGTTTGTAGTACGTAAGACCCGTTACACCGTATTCATCAAGCACCAAGGGCAGTTTCGACCCAACGGCCTGATTTACTGTCGGCTTGATGATATAGTCGCAGGTCGTTCCATTGATGTTAACGGAGTGGTCGGTTACCATCAGTTGGATACCGGCTACAATCACCGCGCTGTTGGCCTGGGCGCGATTTAAGAGCAACGGAGTCAAACCGGTGGTATCTGTGGGAGTCTGTTGGGCTAATACCCAATCTGCTTGGTTGGTGTCATTCGTGTAGTTCCCACCGGCATCACGGATATACTTAGCCAAATTGATTAATGGACTACTGTTGGTAATCTGTGATTGGAAACGATACATGAACAGACGGAAATTCGGGTCGCGCTCAGCCAAGGGCGTGATGTTGCCGCTGAATAGCTGATTGTTGTTGTTGCCCGAAAGCTTACCATCGAATATACCTTGCGCAACTAAGTCGCGAAGGTTAGCCGAGGTATATACCAAGCTAAAGGGAGTGGTGCCACCGATGACGTGATTGTCCCAGTAGAAAAGATAGATGGTGGAGATGTTGGCATTATTACCTAAGTTATTGCCGGTTTGAATCGCGGATTGAAGCGCAACGGCCAGGTGTGTATGGCTATCGTGCCGAGTGGCGATTAACTTCGTCGTCTCCACGGCTAAGTCCCAACGCTTGATGGTGAATCTGCGCGAATCACCACCATTCTTGTAAATGAATTCCAGCAGGTCGAGGATTTCATTTACAATCATGTGGTATGGGGTGATTATGAGGTTATCACAGTCGTAGGAATTTGTGACGGGATCTATAGTTGGCATGCCTTTGTGGCCTACGCCTGTTACGCCTGCCATAGCTTCCATAGCATTGACTTCCTTGAATGCGGCTGAGCCTAAGTACAGGCGTGCCAACGGCGACGGCATCGACGAGCAAAGCTTGCCCAAGTCGCTGCTGCCGACCTTGCCATCTGCTATGGCCGGTATGTTTATTGAGCCGGGGCATATACCCGTAGCGTTGGGCGCTACGATTGCCCCCGGCGTTTCATTGGTGAAAAAACTTGCCATTATTGGTCGGATTTTTTTATTAGAGTTTAGGATGATTGGGATGGAGCGTTTTGAGACCTTGCTCCGAAGCATACCACAGCATATCGATGAATGCCCACTCGCCGTTGTGGCCGGTTTTAAATTGGTTTTCCTTAATGTCGTAGTGGCTGTCGTCGAAACGAGCATTCATTTTCGGGCTGATGTTGTGCTCCTCCAATGTGGGAGTGTTGCTACGCGAGTTCCACCGCGAAAGCCAGCCGCTTTTTTGCTCTTTTTGGGGAGGGGTTAGGATGATGTCGGTGTATGAGCGGGTCATATCGCACAGTGCCATACGGTGGGAGTTGGGCTCTTGTCGGTCAGGAATTCCTTCGAAGTCGAGTTCTTCGAACCATTCTTGATATTTTGTGTAGAATTTACTCAATTCGCTGCGCAGTTTCACTAATTCACCTGCTTCGTCTTTAGTGCCAATTTTCAAGTAGTCGTAGAACGGTTTCTCTTTTGTCCTCTTCGATGAGATATCATCGTGGAAGAACTTCAATCCGATGGCTAATTCAGCAAGCTTATAGAGGATAGCTTGTGAATTGGTATCAAAGTCCGCCAGGAAGATACGGTTGTTGCTCACTTTGTTTTGACCATCCTTTTGGGGCTCAAGGTTTGCGTTGATAGAGAATTTGAATTTCACATTTTGTGCATTGCGACCCGACACAAAGTCCTCAATCATCATGGCGGCAATTAACTCCACTACGTTGGCGTTGTTGCGTTGGTCTGTACCACCTTCGGCGTAGGGCACCACTGTAGGGTAGAAGTCGCCTACGTAGTAGGTCGCTTGAATTTGTCCTTGGATGCCTGAGTCTTCGTAGAAGTTGAGCGCGGCTTTGGTTTTGGAGTTAAAGCGCTCGGCTTTGATGGTGCCGCCATTCTTGGTCTCCGGCGAGAAGTAGGGGAGCACCACAATTGCTGCCGGCTGGGCAGCCTGCTTCTTCGTTTTGATGGCTTTGATGATTTCGGGGATGCCCGAGGCCCCGGTGCCGCCGAAAATCGAGCCGATTACCACCACCTTGTCACCATTTTGCGGGTCGAAGATGTTGAGGAATTGTTGGAACTCGGGTTCGTTGCTGATGGTATTAAACACCACACTACCGATGTTGGGATTGCCTTTGAAACCGACTTCCATATTCAAGTTCAGCTCCGCCTCGGAATCGTTGCCGGTATAGTAAAGGCTTTCCAGCAACTCTTTGGTAATCATATTGCCATCCACCAAAGTGTCGTAGCCTATGTATTCGCGGTATTGCATATTTGGAGCGGTGGGTTTGAAGGGATACACGAAGTCCTCCAATCCGCGCATGTTCACCAACTTGGAATCAAAGAACACTCCCGCCGCAGTGGTCTCGCCTTGGATTTGGCCTATTTTACCGTAGGCCAATCGTTGAATCTCGGCATAGTTCTTCAGCAACTCCACAGTTCGATTTTTGTCTTCGTTCTTCTTGTCGTAGTCTATGATTATCGGGTAGATGTCATAGCCATGGAAGGTCGGCACACCGGAGGCAAGGAGCATGGTGAACGAGCGCAATACTCGTTCACCGGTGCCTCCGATGGCGAATAAGAATAGTTTATTTGCCATAATTACTTGCTATTAAGATGATTACGGACGTGTAAACGGGATGGTTTTACCGCCGATGGTGAAACGCTTCAGAAGAATGGATGCCAAGAAGTACCACACCACTGCCCAGAAGGCGGCAGTGAAGTCCAGCGGCAGGCGCACGTCGTCGTAGTTGTTCAGATCGGTCTCGATGTCATTCATTTGCTTGGCCAACGATGCGCTTTGCTGACCATCACATCCTGCTGCTTGAGCATTGTAGTAGTCGACGTTTGCTTGATAGAAGCCGCTCTTGGTGCCATCGTTGTGTGAACTGCCCACGGTGATAAAGTCGGAGTAGACGAAACCGAAGATGGCAGCTACTACCATACAGATAATCCAGTTGCCGAAGGTGGCGTGCTTGTCGCTCTTGACGCTGTTGCAGAAGCCGAAGTAGAACACTGCGCAGACCACCACGCCCATTATCAGCGCTACAATGAACAGCTCGGAGAACGCACCCTCTGTGTTGAAGTAATTGTCGTGATACCCCGACAAGTCGTTGCCCCACGCATCGGAGTTTGTCACAAAATAGAATAGTTCGTTCATAATTGCTTAGGGTTATTTGGTTTGTTATCGATTGAATTTCACATGAATATTAAACACGTACTCCTCGCTCTGGAGGCCTTTGTACATGCCGCGCACCAAGTTGGCCAAGCCGAAGGTTGTGGTGCTGTCCACACTCTTCTTGTTGCCCACAGTGACTAAAATCTTACTGTCATCATCGGTGCTGTATGTGCCCGTCCAGCTGCCGCTCAGCGTGTTGGGCATGCGCACACTCAGTTGTAACTCGGTCTTGCCGCCGCACATTTGCAGCACAGTCTTATTGTCGTTGATGGTTACCACGATGCGGCCATCTTTCAGCGCCACAGTGTACCAGTCAGCATTCACCGGTTCGCCTTTCACATCGTCATACAACTCAATGCTTTCGGCTTTGAGTATGCCGTTGGTTGCCAAAAAGCTCAAGCAGCGATTCTTCGTGTAATCGATGCTGATGCTCACTTTTTCACTCGAAGCAATGTTTACAGCATCAAAGGTCTTCGATTTTATCTCAAGAGTATTGTACTTAGTGTAGTTAAACATACCCATGAAGAGGGCAGCATCGTAGTTGTTGAAATCGCTCTTTGGCTGCTCGCTGAGCCATTGCAGTGTGCCGGGTTTGCCCACCACGATTACGTAGTACGGACGCTCACATTCGGGCAGCGTTACTTTCGCGCCGGTAGCCGTCCAGTATCCGCCCTTGAAGTTACCCTTGTAGCGCAGAACAGCTGCGGCCACGTCCTTGGAATTGCCGAACAGCTTCTTGATTGTCGCTTCCAACTCGCCGAGCTTGAAGCTCATGTCGCCGTTGTCCACGCTCATGATGCCGTCGGTCACGAAGCACACCATATCCGTGCCGCCGTTTACTTGTCGCAGCGCGCTATCCAAGAACTCGTGAATCTTGGTTGTGGTAGTGAAGTTGTGACGATGCACCATTTGATTAATCACGTCGTCAACAAAGCCTTTCGACGGTTCTTTAGCATTGCCGATGAACAGCTGCGAGTTGTCGCTGATGTTCTTAAAGCTCACGATGGTGTTGAGCATACTTTTGTAGTCGGTCGAGTAGTATGATGCCATACTGCCGGAGTTCTCAATCACGATGCTCACTTTCGTTGGCTTAGTCGACACCGTGCTGTCGTTATAGTCGGCTGTGATGAGGCTGTGCGGCCACGCGTGGCTCTTGCTACCGCCCCCACAGCCGTTGATGCCGAAGATGATCAGCATCACGGCTGCCAAGGCCCCGCCGATGATTAGAAATTTCTTCATAGTATCATGGTTTTAGTTGGTTAATACTTGCGTTTGTCTACCTTCTCTACCTTCTTTACCCTCTTTACCCTCTTTACCCTCTTTACCTTCTTTACCCTCTTTACCTTCTTCACCATCAAGGCTGTAGCCCACTTGCGGCATATCATAGATGACCTGTGCCGGCTTTGATCCGCTGTCGATGCGGTCCAAGTGGTTGCGCACCTGCGGGCAGAAGTTGTCCAACTCGCTGTACTCTTTGCCGTTCACCACCTCGTAATTGCCTTCGGTAGCGCTCTGCGCAAACAGTGCCGGGATGTCCAAGCGGATGCCGAACGCTATCAGCAAATCGCTCAGCGATCCGAACAGTTGACCCATATTCCGGCGGTTGAACACGATGCCATACTTGCGCGAGCGGTCGGTCATGAACGGCAAGCGGCTGTAGGCGTAGTATTGGCTGATTACGTTGATGGCACCGGACTTGTCGGCCAACTCCGCCACAAGCATCTCCTGGATAGCCGTGCGAGTGGCTGTGGGCGATTCGGCCGTCTTCACCTTCGCTAATTTGTCCAACAGCTTGTCCACGTTGCCTTGCAATGTCTCCTGAAGTCGGTCGCTTTGGCCCGAGTCGTCGCAGTCGTCCACCAAAGTGGTATTTGACCACTTACGAATGTCGGCCGCACGCGCCTTCACGTATTCCACTATCGCATCCGAAGCCTTAAGCAATTCGCGCTTCTCGCCTTCCAACACTTGCTTCTCGCTTTCGAGCTTGGCGATTGTAGCCTGTTGTCCTTTGATTTCCTTTTCCTTGGATTCGATGTCCTTTTCAAGCTTGTCTTCCCACGCCTTCACTTTATCGGAGTAAGTCTTCAACAGGTCGGCAGCCTTGGCTTTGTCATCGGCCTTGAATGTGCTGTCGTATTGAGTGATAAGCCTTGCCAACTCCTTGGCCAAGGTATGCGCGTTTTCGTTAGCAGTCCCAATCTCATTCAGCAGGCTATCAAGCATGCTCTCAATCGTTTTGGCCTTGCTTACGGCTTCAGAATCCTTATGTAAGCCTCGCAGACTGCTGAGCTTGTCATCAATTACCTTTTTGCATATTGCTTCGACCGTCAGCGATTTCACACCAAGATCTTTATTGACCTGTGCTGCCGATTTCGACGTGGTGATATGGTCATTAATCAAATTAATGACTTCTTTAAGGCTCTCAGCCTCAAGTTTGCACCAATCGCACAAGTATCGTTTAAGAGCATCCTTGATGCCGTCCTTGGTGAGTTCTACATCTTTGATTTCCATCGCGTTCTGAATGGTCTCAACAGCCTGCTTGCGGGCTTCGTCAGTGGCGTGCTTAGCAGCTTCCTCCACCTCCTTGGGCAACGAGGCTGCTTCGGCCAGTTCAGCTACCTCCTTGGCCACTCCGCCAAGGTCGTTGCACTCGCCGATGGTCTTGCCTTTGTCGCCGATGGTGCGATTAATCAATTGCACCAAAGCCTCAACAGCCTCTTTCGGCAGCTTGCCAATCTCAATCTCATTAACAGTGTTGTCAAGCAAGGCCTTAGTTGCCTCATCCGGCAGCTTGCCATCTTTCACAACCTTGGTAATCAGTTTGTCAACCTCATCCTGCGGCAACTTGCCTTCCTCAAACGCTTTGCGAACGATGGCCTCATCGTTGTCGCGCTTCTTCGCCGCCTCATTTTCCTCTCGAAGGTTTTGAAGCACCTCAATGATGGACTTGTGACCCTTGTTGGAATCCACTTCGATGCCGGCCTTCTTGAGAATGCCGATGAGGAATGAGTCGAGTTTCTGAGCGTTGTCGGGGTCATTAATCTGCTCGTCGCTGATTTTCGGCGATGTGGATACCTGCGATGCTTGATTCTGTGCTTGCTTAAAATCGCTTTGAAGGCTATTTACATAATTTTTAAGAATATCAAATACAGATTTTCCGCTGTTTTCTTGGCTTGTTTTACCAAACTTCGTGCGAAGTGTGTGATTGGCATCGAATTTTTTTGCTATGTGCTCTTCTAATTGTTTAAGCACATGTTTAGCATCTTCAACCTTCTTCAGTGCCTCAATCGCTTGCGGAAGTTTGATAAGCTCGGTGCCTTCATCAATCGGTTGCACACCGAGTGCATCACACACTGCCTTAATTACGTCTTCTTTCTGCTTGAGAGTAGCGCTAACTGTATCCAACTTCTTTTGAAGGTCGGTAGCGGTTAACTCTGTCTCGGCCGCGACATTACCTGCCGCAAACTGCGGCGGCTGCTGTTCGGACGCCTGCGGCTGTTGGCCGGGCACTTGCTGTTGCTGTTCGGACGCCTGCGACTGCCGGTCGCCTTCATCATTGCCGGTTTTCACGACATCGGTATCCTGTTGCTCTTGCCGGGAGTCTGTGTTCGGCTCCGACATCTCATTCATCTTCTTTCTGAGGAAGAATTTTAAGAGCTTTTCGATAAATTTTTTCATACTCATTATCAGATTATAACGGGCCATACGCTCCGTTTGGTTATTTCACTTGTTAGGTCGGCACCACGCGGTGATGCGCCTTGCGTTTCGCAACCGTTCACGTTCAGAACTATGTCGTTGTTATAGCGTACTTCTAATTGAACGCTCAGGCTGTCGAGCTTACCGAAGTTGTCGGTGCTTACCTCCTCCATTATGGTGATAAACTCGTAGTCATTGATGTTAAGCGCAGCCGCAGTTTCCTGCTGATCCATGTAGGTCTGAATCACCACTAACTTTTGCGCCTGCTGCACACCCTTGATGGTTCGGCTGCTACCCGAATAATCACACAATCGTTCGCCACTCAGATGTGTTGGCAGCTCGGAGCTGTTGAGCAACTCTACGTACTTCCATTCGCCCAAAGTGCGATAGGCCACGCCGTAGTTGGCATTCAGTCGGCGCGATTTAACCTGTATATTCGAATACTCGTTGCTGAAACTGTCGGCGTAAGCCATAGCGCCATCTACCACTGCGGTCTTGTCGGCATCCTTGCCAATGGCTTTCTCGAACAGCGTAAGCTCCACGCCAAAGTCATTCAGAGTCCTGCGAATAGCCGGCAGACGGCAGCCGCGCCCCGACAAAAGTATGCGATCCACTTTTTTGGCCCGGCCCGGGAGCTTTTTGATCAACCGATGAATCAGTTTACCGCACACATCTAAAAGGTATTCTTGGAAGCGACCGTCTTCGATTATGGCATTGCTATCAAGGTCGATTGTAATCAATTTCTCTTTATGAGTTCGGAACGTGCCCACAATTCGCCCATCTTTTTTGAGCTGAGGCTTGATGATATCCTTAATCAAACGTTTCAGGTCTAAACGTGCTTTAAGTTCATCATTATGTGCCTGCGACTTAAGTGACACAATGTCTGACCAATTGACACGATCGTCTAAATCTTTGAGGATGTCTTGATACAGTTTTGCTTGCGATGTGTTGGGATGCACTATGATATCCGCAATCAAATAGTCAAGGTAGTTGCCCGCCTTGCCGGTACCTATCTTCGCGAGTATCTCCACTTCGATTTTACCATCAGCCTTTACAGTCTTTTTAAACAGTGTCAAGTCCAACGTGCCGGCGCCCATATCAAATACCAACACTGTTTCGTCGTTGTTGTAGATGCTCGCTCCGGCCTTTGGGTTGAACTTCTTCCAGTTGTTGATGTAGTATGCCGCCACAGCATCCGATTCGCACACGAATTTCAGGTAGTCGGGATGCAAGTCCTTGAAGTTAGCTTGCACTATCTGCTTGAGCATACGCAGGTGGCGAGGAGTGTAGGTGGTGGGGTAGGTGATCACCAACTTGTTGATGTCCTTGCCCTTGCTCTCCGGCGCGATGTAGAAATGAATCAACTCGGCGTAGGCTTCACTGAATATGTTGAAGATACGCATCAGGCTGTTCTCTTCTTCATTTTGCTCGGCCTCGGCCATCGTCACCAAGCCCACTGCACCGTCTCGATTCATACGCCGCCGATATTGATATGCATCGATGTTGGCCGATGTCGGAAGCGTCTTGTTACCAACCAAAATCTTCAAACAGGGTAGCTGATTCTTCACCTCTTTCACTATCAAACTTTGTGTCGGCGACAAGCACACCGCCAAATTGTCCGGCTTGATCTCCTGCGCCGGATCCTGCTCGCTGAATAGCGAGCTCGTGGCCACATCGCCCGACTGGTGTGTCAGCACGATGTCCGACGACAAAAACAGCGAATCCTTCTCCGAAGAGTCATTGATATTCTCCCTATATTCACCACCTTTATAGCTCTTGAAAATTTGCTTTTTGCGAGCGTGGAGGTCGCGTACTTCAGCGTCGTATCGGCACACAATCGCCGATGAGCCATAGTCGATGCACAGCCATTCCTTGTTAGGCAACAGATGCAGCTCCCAATCTATCCTGACATTTGCTGTCTTCTTATCTGCCTCCGAGGTAGTGCCCTTCCCGCTGCCATCTTCCCAGTAGTCGAATGTTACCACTGAGCTGATGTTGAAGTCGTACACGTGTTGCGACCCAAGGGTGGCTTTTACCAACCGCTCCGGCACAAATTTTAGCTTAACGTAGGTCTCTTGATTTCTACCATTGCGCACGAACACTTCCTTGCCACTAACCAACTCTTCGTAGTCGGGACCTTCGAGTTTGAACAACTTCGACAAGTTCTCGGCCAACGGAAACCCTTTGTCATCTATCAGACAAACGCCGCTGCTATTGAGTCGGTGGCTCACTCGCAGATTCTTTATCCGCAAACCCGCGCGCGGGTTGCTTGTGTCGGTGGCCAAGTTAGCCATAGTAACGATCACCGGCAAGCCGATTGTTTCGCGCGGCACAAATTGCGCCCGCGCTTGTATGCCACTGCGGTTACCCTCGAATTTCACTTGCGGCTCTTTGCCGCACTGGGTATAAATCTGCAGCTCTGTGCCTTGCGGGTCCTTGTGAAGTTCAAACTCCAGAGTGCCAAACGCCTGCGGCTTAACTTCCTGCGGTCGGAAGCATGCGTATACATCAACCTTCGGCACGATGATATACGATTCCGTATCCTCCACCGGGTTGGTGAACTCGCTGAAATCAACGTACACCGGTATCCGCAGCTCGTCAGTAAGTGCATACTCTCCATCGATGCCGCCGGTCGCGCCGTTCATGTGCAAGCGATGGGTGATGTCCTGCGTTGAGCCATTGCGCTTCAGCGCTAAGCTAAGGCGTATCTTCTGCTTCGGCGTGAATTTCAGCGCGCTTTGCTCCGGCTGGCGCACCACGATGTCACATATCTTCTGCACACCCATGTCGGAGCGGTAGTCAAACTCGTCCACCAGATCCTCTATCTCGATGCTCGGGTCGAGCTTAAATGGCGCAATCTCCAACTCCAACTCGTCGGCATGCGTTTTTCGGTCTTTGCCATCGTCGCAGCAAATCGTATACTTAACGGTGTAAATTCGAGGCTCGAACGTATCCTGTTTGCGCTTGCAGTCTTTCACCGCCGCCGGATTGAACAGCAATTGAAACTGTTCTTCCATATCCGACATATCCACATTTACCTGCCACGACCGTTGATTCTTGTACACAATCTCAAATATCGGCGCGGTTTCGTCAAATTCCACCTCATCTGGCAGGATGATGTCGTCGACATACACCTCCACCTGCTTGTGCACGTGGGTTTGACTGCGGAACAACTTCGCCATCAAACCCTTCTTTGGCTGGGTCACCAGTAGCCCCCACTGAATGTTTACGTTCACCGAGGGCGTAGCCCCGCCACGTAAACGTTCTTGTAAATCAATTCTTATTCTTTGTGACATTTTATTTCAGGTTCGTAATTTCGATATTCTTCAATTTGGGTTTATATGTGGTGATGCGCACAAACACCTTATAAAATGCGTAGCACACCGTTACCAATATTATCAAGATAATGATTAAGTCCCACACATGCACGGCCGCATAAATGTCGTTCGGAAACCACCACCACAGCAAGTTGGGCATGTGAAAGAACCCAAGTATCTTCGGCTCATCGAACATCATCATCTTCTGCTTTATCTTCAACCCGTAATAGTGCGGATTCAACCCCGAAAATCGGATGCCGTTGTAATATCCGTCCACAAAGTGCACGTCCACCGTCACAACCAAGCTGTCGATGTCGCGGCTCTCCGGACGCAAGTTCACCCACTGCGCATCATCGCTTACCTGCAATGCGTAATCATCGGCCAAGTTGTCATTAAAATGAACTTCGCCTACACGATAGCTCGCATTCTCCATCGGGTATAAAAAACCCACGTTATATCCACCGCGCGACCGCCGCACCTGCGTCAGCAACACCACGCTCGCGCCGATGGCCGGCTCGAGCTTCGGTCGCACTCGGTACGTCGCTATCACATATGGATTCTTGTATGTCGACGATAGCACCACCTTCGGCTCGATTAAATCAAAGTCCAACCACCGATTGAAACCATCAACCGTGGAGAAAACCTTCTCGCGGATGCTGTTAAACTTCGGCACATTATATATCTTTGCCAAATCCCATTCATCTTGATATGAATCCACACTACCATTGATAACCTCATCGGTTATCAAAATCACGTATGTTTCATCGGCCAAGTTTTCTTCATTCTCCGCGCGCTTAAACGCCATCAAACCATAATGCTTGGCCAACGACTGCATCGATCCGGGGCTGCTCACACCCTGCCACCGTGCGGTCTGTGGTACCCAAGTCATCAAGCTGCCCAATTCCTTCACATCGTTTAGGCCTCGCCAGCTTATCGGTTCGCCCTTCGAATCACTATACACATTTATAAAGCTGTCAAAATTCGGGTCACCCAAATTCAAACCATAACCGCCCACACTCACGTAGTCGCTCTCGGCACGGTAACCCAACGTATTCAAGCACTGCTCCGTCTTCGTTAGCAAAGTCTGATGTGGAACAAAACGATAAGCCGTACCGACCAACTCATCAAACAATATGATGAAATGTCGATTCATCTCACGTCCCGAGGCTTGTGCTTCCTCGGCCGCGCTTAACATTATTGGACACAAAGCCAAAAACGCGCACAGCAACGTGCGCCATAACCCATGCCCTTCTCGTTTATCCTTTATTATTTTATTATCCATACAAGTGATGTGTCCATATCTGTAAATACATGATGTCGTGGCTCAAGGGTTTACACCGAATCTTTCAAGCAGATTATTTAGCGTCAATTCCTAATTTACAATCATTTAAATAAGTGAGTAATACGAAATTATCGAAATTCACCCTAAATTAAGGCGATTTCACTTGCAAATTTAAACATAATTTTACAAATTACCCCCCCCTAAATGTTAAATAATGCAAAAGAAAGGTTTTTTAACAAAATCACACGTTTGCGGTAACTATTCAGCTATGCACCTTTGGAGATTTAACGTAAAACGTAAACGTAAAA
>JBJEKG010000095.1:0-3483 GCA_051878535.1 Muribaculaceae bacterium | reverse complement strand
GGCTATTCGCCCGAACGAATCAACCCCGGCGACAAGCTCCACACCGTAGAAAAAATCAAGAAGGTAACCTCCGGTTCCACTCCCGAAATCGGTCGCTTAGTCAACGAAGTGTATGCCTCCGTAATCACTGCCGGCACTCACCTCGCACCTTCCATCAAAGTGGCCGAGGCAGCCAAAGTCATCGAAAACTCGCAACGCGACATCAACATCGCCTTCGTCAACGAGCTCTCGAAAATCTTCACCCGCATGGGCATCGACACCAACGACGTGCTCGAAGCTGCTTCCACCAAGTGGAACTTCCTCCCCTTCAAACCCGGTTTGGTGGGCGGCCACTGTATCGGCGTCGACCCCTACTACCTTGCCCAATGCGCTCAACGCTACGGCTATAACCCTGAAATCATCCTCGCCGGCCGCCGCATGAACGATGGCATGGGCGCTTACGTGGCCGACCAAGTCATCAAGCAGATGCTCCGCAAAGGCATCCAAGTGCTCGGTTCCAAAATCTTAGTACTCGGCTTCACTTTCAAGGAAAACTGCCCCGACGTGCGCAACACCAAGGTGGTGGACATCGTGCGTGCTCTGAGCGAATACGACCTGCACATCACTATCTACGACCCATGGGCTAACCCCGCTATCGCCAAACGCGAATACGGCATTGAGCTCACCAACGAACTGCCTGCCGAAGGCGACTTCGACACCGCAATCCTCGCTGTGGCTCACCGCGAGTTTACCGGCATCGACCTCAACCCGCTGTTGAAAGATAACCACGTAGTATTCGACGTGAAAGGCTTCCTGCCTCGCGCCGACGTTGACGCCCGCCTCTAATGAAAATCTGCCATATCGTTTGGGGCTTGGAAGTGGGCGGCATCGAAACGATGCTCGTCAACATCGCCAATGGCCAAGTGCATCGCGGCCACTGCGTCAACGTCCTCGTTATCAACGATATGGAATCCGCGCAAATCACCTCCGGCTTCGTTCCGGAAGTCAATATCATACGCCTGCACCGGCATCCGGGTAGCAAAAACCCGATGCCGGTATTTAGGCTTAATTTCGAGCTGATGAAGCTCCACCCGGACGTGGTTCACTTCCACGGCCTCAACCAGCCACGATTGGTGTTCGCTCCATGGCGCAAGCACTCCGTGACCACCTTACACACCATCTGCCACGAGGAAGACATCCGCTATCTGCCTACCAATCAGCACATTGCCGCCATTTCTCACAACGTGGCTATCGACCTGATGCAACGAACCGGCCGCAACTCCACCGTGGTGCTCAACGGCATCGACTGTTCCAAAATATCTCTGCGCGACGACCGCCCATTCTCCCACCCCTTGCGCATGGTGCAAGTTGGCCGCCTCAATCACACGGTCAAAGGCCAAGACATCATCATCCGCGCACTCACCGAGGTGGACGATGCCACCATCGACTTCATCGGCGACGGTCCATCGCGCGCCGATCTTGAGCAAATGGCACGGCAACTGAACGTGGCCGACCGCGTCCGCTTCCTCGGCAGCCGCACCCAAGCCGAAGTGTTCAGTCTCCTGCCGCAGTACGACCTGCTGCTCCAACCCTCGCGTATCGAAGGCTTCGGCCTCACCGTCGCCGAGGCCATGGCCGAACACCTACCCGTGGCCGTCTCCAACCTCGACCCGCTTGTCGAAGTCGTCGACAACGGCCGTTGCGGCCACATCTTCGCAGCCGACAACCCTCACGCCGCTGCCGACTGCATCCGCCAAATCAACTCCGAAGGTAGAAATCCGTCAATGATTACTGCAGCATCGCAACGCGTTCTGACTTCCTACAGCATCCTATCCACAATCATTGATTACGAGCGGCTTTACCAACACTTGTGATATATTTGTTCCTAAAACACAATATTTTTAGTTAATTTTCGTTATAAAATTATACAAGGCCGGATTGTCGGGCTTTATAATATCTTACCGAATTATCATGAGAATTGCGCTGGTTAACTATCGATACTTCGTTTCAGGCGGTCCTGAACGTTACCTCTTCAATATTAAAGAATTATTGGAGCGTCAAGGACATGAAATCGTGGTTTTCTCCATCAAAAATTCGCGCAACGAACCCTCACCATTCGAAAATTACTTTTTGGATTCCATCGGTGATGATGTATATTTTCAGGATTCTAAAAAAAGCCTGTCGATGGTATTGAAATCGTTTACTCGAATGTTCTATTCATTTGAAGCTAAACGTAAATTCACCCAACTGCTTCGCGACACCAAGCCCGACTTAGTTTACATTCTTCAATACCACAACAAAATCTCACCCTCGGTCGTTTTTGCTGCTCGCAGTTTGGGCATTCCTGTTGTGCATCGCATCAGCGACATGCAATATATGTGTCCCAATGCCCTTTTCTATGCACCTAATCGTGGTATATGCGAAGATTGCCTCCATGGCAAGCGACTCAGCTGCATAAAACAAAAATGCGTGCTCAACTCCCGCGTCTATTCCACCATCAAAGCCGCCGCAAAATTATTTCATGACGTCATTGGTGTACCAAACAAAATCGATGCCTTTGTTGTGCCGGCTAAGTTTACATTAAATCGGCTCAACCAGTACGGCATTCCGGCAAATAAGCTCCATCATATTCCTACATTCTTTAACCTCAAAGATACTAATCCCGAAGTTAAATATCAGCCTTTCGCACTTTATGTAGGTCGAATAGTTCCGCAAAAAGGCCTTTCAACCTTGGTTGAAGCCTTCGCTGATACAGATATGCACCTTAAAATTATCGGCGGATGCAACGATGACTTCATCGACACTCTCAAGCAATCACTCTCTAATCGTAAGCACAATATCGAGTTTTTGGGCGAAATGAAATTCGACCAAATCAAAGATTACCTGCGTGATTGTATGTTTACCATCGTACCTTCCGAATTGTATGATAATTTCCCGAACTCGGTTCTCGAAAGCTTTGCTTTCAAAAAACCCGTAGTTGCTACTAATATCGGCTCCCTTCCGGAATTGGTGGAAGAGGACGTTACCGGGCACCTTTTCAACTATAAAGATGTCAAACACCTGCGCTCCATTGCGCAAAACCTATTTTCCAACGTTGAATCAGTTAAGGTTATGGGTGATAATGCTTTTGCTCGCGTGCAGTCAGTATATGCACCCGCCACACACTATCAATCACTCATTAACCTTTTCAATTCAGTAGTTCAATCATCTAAATACTAATTTACTGCTATGTATGCCGTAAAACCCACCGACGCTTCTATCATTCTTACATACCGCTGCCCCATGCGCTGTAAGATGTGCAATATTTGGCAAAATCCCACTAACCCTCGTGAAGAAATCAAGGCCGAAGACCTGCGCTCTCTACCTCAACTCAAATTCATCAATCTCACCGGCGGCGAACCATTCATTCGAGAAGATTTACCCCAAATTGTCGAAGAATGTTACCGCCATACAAATAGAATCGTAATTTCTACCTCCGGCTACTTTGAGGAGAAAATTATCGCA
>JBJEKG010000094.1:0-17988 GCA_051878535.1 Muribaculaceae bacterium | reverse complement strand
GGGCGAATTTTTGCTCGTCGGGAGTTTCAATAGCCACAGAGCGAGCGGGTTTGCCGTGGTCGAGTGCTTCTTTGATGCGGCACAGCACTTCGTACTGCATCTTGGCCACCTTGTCGCCGCCGGTTTGCGCCTGCTTCTGGGTTTTGGCGATGCGTGCCTCCACGGTCTCCAAGTCCTTGAGCGTCAGCTCGTATTCGATGATTTCCTTGTCGCGAACCGGGTCAACCGAACCGTCCACGTGGGTGATATTGTCGTCGTCGAAACAACGCAACACGTGCAGAATTGCGTCCGTTTCGCGGATGTTTGCCAAGAATTTATTGCCCAAGCCTTCGCCCTTGGAAGCGCCTTTCACCAATCCGGCGATGTCGACGATTTCCACCGTGGCGGGTACAATCGAGCGCGGGTGGCACATCTCCACCAACTTGGTGAGCCGGTCGTCGGGCACGGTAATCACGCCCACATTCGGCTCGATGGTGCAGAACGGGAAGTTGGCCGACTGCGCCTTAGCGTTGCTTAAGCAGTTGAACAAAGTGGACTTGCCCACATTCGGCAGCCCTACGATGCCACATTGTAATGCCATATCTTAATAATTAAATGTATATATACTAAAAAACACTGCAAAGTTAGCAAATTTCGCTCACATAACCAACACTCCGCCCAAATCAATTGTTCAACCATACCTTTTTTCATTCTTCCCATCCAAAAATGCGGAGGAAATGCGGAGCCTTTTTGCATTAGCTTCGAGCTCATGCTCGCCTCTGCAAGATTTGGTCGGTTGCGGAATTTTTTGTAACTTTGCGCCTTAAAACAACACTTTTTGGTCTGTATGCTACTTGATTCTTCTTTGCAAACTCCTTGCTATGTATATGATTTGGCGCTGTTGCGCCGCACTCTTTCCACCATTACCGCTGCTGCCGCCGGCCTGCCGGCGCGTGTGCATTACGCACTGAAAGCCAACCCCGACGAGCGCATCGTGACCGAAGTGGCGCATGCCGGCTTCGGCGCCGACTGTGTGAGCATCGGCGAGGTGCATCGCGCCATCGCCTGCGGCATCCCGGCCGAGCGGTGCGTGTACTCCGGCGTGGGCAAAACCGATGCCGAAATCACCGAAGCCATCCGCCTGGGCATCGAGTGCTTCAACGTGGAATCGCTCGAAGAGTTGCAGATTATCAGCAACTTAGCTGCGGAGATGGGCTGCGTGGCGCCAATCGCCTTGCGCATCAATCCCCACATCGACGCCCACACTCACCACTATATCACCACCGGGCTGGCCGAGAACAAGTTCGGCATCGACATAACCCTATTCGACCGCGCGGTGGCTATGGCCACCACCCTGCCCGGCTTGCGACTGCGCGGCATCCACTGCCACATCGGCAGCCAAATCCTTACTAATGAGCCATTTGCGTTGCTGTGCGAACGTGTCAACGAATTAGTGGCACGCGCGCAAGCCGCCGGCGTGGCCGTGGACTACATCAACGTGGGCGGCGGCATCGGGGTGGACTACGACGACCCGATGGCCAACCCCGTGGCCGACTTTCAAGGCTTCTTCGACACCCTCCGCCAAGGGTTGCGTCTGCCCGAGGGCGCAACGTTGCACTGCGAATTGGGCCGCTCCATCGTGGCCCAGTGCGGCTCAATCCTTACGCGCGTTATATATGTGAAACAAGGCTTGGAACGCCGCTTCGTAATCGTCGACGCCGGCATGAACAACCTCATCCGCCCGGCGCTCTACCAAGCTCTGCATCGTATCGACAACCTCACTGCGCCAAAGGCCACGCCCCGCGAGCGCTACGACGTGGTAGGACCCGTGTGTGAATCTGCCGACACATTCGCCACCGACTACCTGTTGCCACGCACTCGCCGCGGCGACATCCTCGCCATCCGCTCCGCCGGCGCTTACTCTGCTTCGATGGCCTCGCAATACAATTTACGCGCTCCCGCTGCCACTTTTTACCTCGAAAATCCCACTTTTTGACAGATATTTGAAAATTCTTGTTAATTTTTTTGATGATATAAAAAATAATTCTTAAATTTGGGGCGCAAATGCGTTTTTCGCTTTGTAGAACTTAAAATTTATGTCTTATGGAAATGCGTGATCCCGATTCGGCTCTCAATCCCGCCGAAGAACAAACTCCCATCGCTGCGCCCGCTTCGGAGAGCGTAGCCGCTACTGAACAACCCGAAACTGCTGCCACAGAAGTGACCGAAGACGACGCTATGGCAGACGATGAATCCACTGCTGAGGCTCCGCTCTCGCGCGAGGCTCTGCTTGATTTTGCCAAGGAGGTCTTGGCTAAAGATGCCTCGGAAATTTCTGCCGACGACATCCGCCACCTTCGCCAGCAAATCAACGCTTTCCGTAAGGCTGAACCGTCCTCGGAAGCGGAGCAGGCGCCCGAAGCCGAAGATGACGAACTCAAAGCCATCTTCGACCAAATCCGCGACAAGAAAGCCGAGTACACCGCCCGTGTGGAAGCTGAACGCCTCGCCAACCTCGAGCGCAAAAAAGCTATCGTGGCCGAAATCTTGGCCTTGGCCGAAGATACCGACAACGTCAACCGCACATTCCCACGCTACCGCGAGCTACAAGACGAGTTCAACGCCATCGGCGAAGTGCCCCCCACAGAAGACACCGCCATCTGGAAGCAATTCACCGATGCCCGCGAACGCTACAGCGACAACCTCAAAATTAACAAGGAACTGCGCGACTACGACTTCCGCAAGAACCTCGACAGCAAAAACCTCCTGCTCGACGAAGCCCAAAGCCTCCTCACCGAAGAAGACGTAATCGTGGCTTACCGCCGTCTGCAAGAGCTCCACACCAAATGGCGCCAAATCGGCCCCGTCGCCAAAGAATTCCGCGAAGAAATCTGGGAGAAATTCAAAGCTGCTTCGGCCGAAATCAACAAACGTTACCAAGCCCACTTTGAAGCCCGCAAAGCCCGCGAGCTCGAAAACGAAGCCGGCAAAACCGCCCTGTGCGAGCGCCTCGAAGCCCTTGACCTCGACTCCCTGCGCTCGTTCGTGGCTTGGGACGAAGCAACCAAGCAAGTGATTGGCCTGCAGGAAGAATGGCGCAAGTTCGGCTTCGCCTCCAAGAAGCAAAACAAGGCCCTATTTGCCCGCTTCCGCGCTCTGTGCGACCGCTTCTTCGCCGCCAAAGCCGAATACTTCCACTCCACCCGTGCCGAATTAGCAAATAACCTCGCTCGCAAAACCGCTCTGGCCGAACGCGCCGAAGCCCTCAAGGATTCCACCGACTGGAAAGAAGCCACCGAGCAATTCGTGGCTATGCAGAAGGAATGGAAAACCATCGGCACCGTGGCCAAGAAATACAGCGACGCAGTTTGGCGCCGCTTCCAAGAAGCTTGTGACTACTTCTTCGAACAGAAAAAGAAAGCCCACTCCGGCGCTCGACGCCAAGAAACCGAGAACCTGCAAGCCAAGCGCCAGGTAATCGCCGACCTCGAAGCCATCACCGCCGAAACCCCGCGCGAAGAGGCCATCGAAGCCCTCCGTGCCGCCCAAGCCCGCTGGCAGGAAATCGGCCACGTGCCCTTCCGCGAAAAGGACAAAGTGTACGAAGCCTACCGCGCCAAAGTTGATGAGCTCCGCCAGTTGCTCGACCTCCGCGGCAAGCAAGCTCGCATGGAACGCTTCTCCGAATCCATCCAAACTTTGGAAGGCGATGAAAACAAGCTCTACCGCGAACGCGAACGCCTCACCCGCGCTCTCGAAGCGCGCCGTCAGGAGCTCCGCACCTACGAGAACAACCTCGGCTTCCTCACCTCCTCCTCTCGCTCCGGCGATTCTATGCTCCGCGAGTTTGAACGCAAAGCCGACCGCCTCCGCGCCGACATCGCCGACTTGGAAGAAAAAATCAAACTTATCGACAGCAAATTCTAACCTCTAATAGTGCGGCGGCGCACAAATCGCGCCGCCGCACTTTCCTTAACCTATTGTGGCTCTGTCACAAACCTTAAATTGTGCCTCTAAACCGTTTGCATAAATATCAATTAGGACGATATTTGCCCGGCATTCTCACCTTGGTGGATTGGTTGATGTTCAACATCCTTTTCGCCGTGGGGTTGTGGCTATATCCCGAAATCAAGCACAACACGCAGCATCTCAAATACCTGTGGGTGGTGCTCAATTTGTGCATCGTGCCAGTGGTGTTGCGCTTGGCGCGCACCAAGGAAGTCACCCGCACTATTTTGCTCGACAAGGTGTTACTACGCTCCTTGGCCATCGTGGGTATGCATGCCCTTTATTTTCTGTCAGTCAGCACGTTGCTCTCCATCGAGTGCATCCCCACCCGCGCTTACTTGGCCTATTACGGCATGCTGATGGTTGTGCTCCCCACGTGGTCGATTATCTCCGCTCGCATGATCAAATCCTACCGCCGGCACGGCTATAACTTCCTGCGCGTGGTCATCGTCGGCACCAACAATATCGCCCGGCGATTGCGCGAGCAAATGGAGGCCGACCCCGGCTTCGGCTACAAAATTATCGCCTTCTTCGACCAAGACCCGCCCGACGAGATCGACGGCATACCCGGACATCGCCTCGACACCCTCGCCGACTTTGTTGCGAAGCACAAAATCGACCAAATCTACTTTGCTATGTCGGGCCACAACGAACTGCTATCCCAAGCAGTTAAAGTAGCCGATGACAACGTGTTAGACTTCTACTACGTGCCGCAGATTTCCAAGTACGTGTCGCGCGGATTCGCCATGAGCACCATCGGTGCCGTGCCCCTGCTCTCCATCCGCGCCAACCCGCTGAGCAAAGTGATGAACCGTATGCTCAAACGTGGCTTCGACCTACTCTTCTCCGGCCTCTTCCTTATCTTCTATCCCCTAATCTACATCCCCATCGCCATCGGCATCAAGCTCACATCCCCCGGACCCGTCTACTTCCGCCAACAGCGCACCGGCTACCGCGGTCAGCCCTTCACATGCCTCAAATTCCGCACTATGCACGTCAACGTGCAGGCCGACACCGCGCAAGCAACAGCCAACGACCCCCGCAAGACTCGCTTCGGCGACTTCCTGCGCCGCACTTCGTTGGACGAGCTGCCGCAGTTTATCAACGTATTCCGCGGCGAGATGTCGGTGGTCGGACCGCGTCCCCACATGCTCAAGCACACCGAGCAATACTCCAAATTGGTCGACCGCTACATGGTGCGCCACTTCGTCAAACCCGGCATCACCGGCTGGGCGCAAGTCAACGGCTACCGCGGCCTCACCGACGAACTGTGGAAGATGGAAAAACGCGTGCAACACGACGTGTGGTACATCGAAAACTGGTCGTTCGCTCTGGACCTGCGCATCATCGGCCGCACCGTCATCAACGCCCTCAAAGGCGAATCCAACGCCTTCTAACCCCTCGCCCTATTGGCCCTATTGGCCCTATTAGCCCAATTCACAAGGCTGGCGGCACGAATGGCATCGTAAGGAATCGTCTTGCGCCACCCACTCCGAAGAAATCTGCAAATCTGCGTGAGATATGCGGTAGGATGGGAGCGGGAAGTCGCTTTTGCGCTTTTTTATCTTTTTTCCACCAAAAAAAGCGGTTTTTTGAGAAAAGTTTTGTAACTTTGTAGCGAAATGTGTATGTACTCATCCTGTGTGCATACACAATGTGACACCTAACGACTAACCGAATATTAACTAACAACCTTATAAACAAATAGTTATGGAAATTTCCCATATTGAACACATCGGCATCGCCGTGCCCAGCCTCGACGAAGCTATCCCCTTCTACGAAAACATGCTCGGTCTGAAATGCTTCGCTATCGAAGAAGTCGCTGACCAAAAAGTGCGCACCGCTTTCTTCAAAGTGGGTCAAACCAAAATCGAGCTGCTCGAAGGCACCGCCGAAGACAGCGCCATCAGCAAATTCATCGCCAACAACGGCGGCCGCGGTGGCATCCAACACATGGCTTTCTGCATCCAAGACGGCGTGCAAAACGCCCTCAACGAAGTTGAAGCCAAAGGTTGCCGCCTCATCGACAAGGCTCCCCGTCGCGGTGCCGAAGGCCTCAACATCGCCTTCCTCCACCCCAAATCGACCGTGGGCACTCTGATCGAACTCTGCGAAGACCCCAACAAATAATCGAATCACTATCACCTAAAATAACTCTCACATGAGCAATCAACTCGAAAAGGTTAAAGAACTCATCCAACTTCGCGAAGAGGCTCGCCTCGGCGGCGGCGAAAAAGCTATCGCCAAGCAGCACGAACGCGGCAAATACACCGCCCGCGAACGTATCGCCCAACTCCTCGACGAAGGTTCGTTTGAAGAACTCGACATGTTTGTGCGCCACCGTTGCTACAACTTCGGCCAAGAAAAGAAATCCTACCTTGGCGACGGCGTGGTAACCGGCTACGGCACAATCGACGGCCGCCTCGTATACGTTTTCGCTCAAGACTTCACCGTGTTCGGTGGCTCGCTGTCGGAAACCATGGCCCAAAAAATCTGCAAAATCATGGATATGGCCATGAAGATGGGTGCTCCCGTCATCGGCCTCAACGACTCGGGCGGCGCCCGCATCCAAGAAGGTATCAACGCGCTGAGCGGCTATGCTGAAATCTTCCAACGCAACATCATGGCCTCCGGCGTTGTGCCCCAAATCTCTGCCATCCTCGGTCCCTGCGCCGGTGGTGCCGTATACTCTCCCGCGCTGACAGACTTCACCATCATGGCCAAAGGTATCTCCTACATGTTCCTCACCGGCCCGAAGGTTGTGAAGACCGTTACCGGCGAAGACGTTACCCAAGAAGAACTCGGCGGCGCCGAAGTACACAGCTCCAAGAGCGGTGTGGCTCACTTCGCTGCTGAAGACGGCGAAGATGCCATCAAGATTGTGCGCAAGCTCTTCTCCTTCATTCCCCAAAACAACCTCGAAGAGGCTCCCATGGTGGAATGCACCGACCCCATCGACCGTTTGGAAGATTCTCTGAACGAAATCATCCCCGACAGCGCTACTCGTCCTTACGACATGTACGAAGTCATCGGCGCTATCGTCGACAATGGCGAATTCCTCGAAATCCAACGCGACTATGCCAAGAACATCATCGTGGGCTTCGCTCACATGAACGGCCAATCCGTGGGTATCGTGGCCAACCAGCCCAAATACTTAGCCGGCGTGCTCGACTGCAACGCTTCGCGCAAGGGTGCCCGCTTCGTGCGCTTCTGCGATGCCTTCAACATTCCTTTGGTAACCTTGGTTGACGTGCCCGGCTTCCTCCCAGGCACCGGCCAAGAATACAACGCCGTTATCCTCCACGGTGCCAAGCTGCTCTACGCCTACGGCGAAGCTACCGTGCCCAAGGTGACCGTAACCCTGCGCAAGAGCTACGGCGGCTCGCATATCGTGATGAGCTGCAAGCAACTCCGCGGCGACATGAACTACGCTTGGCCTACCGCCGAAATCGCCGTTATGGGCGGCGCCGGCGCCGTTGAAGTGCTCTACGCTAAAGAAGCCAAAGCCTCCGACGACCCCAAGAAAGTACTCGCCGAAAAAGAAGAAGAATACAACAAGCTCTTCTGCAACCCCTACAACGCTGCTCGCTACGGCTACATCGACGACGTTATCGAACCCCGCAACACTCGCTTCCGCGTGATCCGCGCTCTGCAGCAGCTCGCTACCAAGAAGGTGACCAATCCCGCCAAGAAACACGGTAACATTCCTCTGTAAACCATCTCAAACCAACTCCATCTCTATGAAGAAAAATCTCATTGTGATGTTAGCGATGGCGATGGTGTGCGCCTTCGGTGCTTCGGCTCAAAGCCGCGGTGCCTTGCGCATCAACGAGGTGATGATTCAAAACACCCCCGAGGGCGTAGCCGACGAATACGGCGCCCACGTGGCTTGGATTGAAATCTTCAACACCAACTTCGCTCCTATCGAAATCTCGAGCATCTATATCACCAACGACCTCGAAAAACCCACCAAATATCCGGTGCCCCTTGGTGATGTCAACACCAAAATGCCCAAGCGCCAGCACGTGCTCTTCTTCGCCGACGGCCAGCCCAAAAAAGGCACTTTCCACACCAATTTTGTGCTCACTCCCGGCCAAGAAAACGTCATCGCCATCTATGATGCCGATGGCATTACCCTCATCGACAAAGTAGTGGTGCCCGCCAACCTGCTCCCCGGCCAAAGCTACGCTCGCGTGGCCGACGGCTCCAACGACTGGGAAATCCGCGATGGCTCTGAAGAGCTGTACATCACCCCCGGTAGCGCCAATAAAATCAAGGACGAAAACCACAAGATTAAAGACTTCGCCGAAAACGATGGTAACGGCTTCGGCCTCACCGGCATGGCTATGGGCATCGTGTTCTCCGCCCTGTTGGTGCTCTGCCTGAGCTTCTACGCTCTGAGCAAAATCGGTTCTTTAGTATCTCGTCTGAACAAGCTCCGCGCTCACGGCGCTCCCGCCGAAGCTAAGGTGCGCGACGTCACACAAGACACCGGCGAAGAAATCGCCGCCATTGCTATGGCTCTGCACGACCACCTCGAAGCTCACGACCAAGAAAGCACCGTGCTCACTATCAACAAAGTGCGCCGCGCTTACTCGCCCTGGAGCTCCAAGATTTACAACCTGCGCCAAGTGCCCGACCGCACCGCGCGCCGATAATCACATTCAAATCTACCGTTAAAAAATGAAAGAATACAAATATAAAATCAACGGCAACACCTACAATGTGGCCATCGGCGACATCGAAGACAACGTTGCTCAAGTAGAGGTCAACGGCGTGGCTTATCGCGTTGAACTCCCCGAAAAGAAAGCTGCCGCAGTAGCTGCTGTGAAGGCACCCCGCCCCAGCGCCGCTCCGCGCACCGCCACCGGCGAAAAAGTAATCTCCAAACCTTCGGCAGCCTCCGCCGCCGGCAAGAAAGCCGTCAAAGCACCCCTGCCCGGCACCGTGCTCTCTATCCCCGTTAAGGTGGGCGACGCCGTTTCCGCTTCCGACACCGTTATCGTGCTCGAAGCCATGAAGATGGAAAACACCATCAAGGCCGGCACCGATGGCACCGTTAAAGAAATCTTAGTATCCGCAGGCGACGCCGTTGCTGATGGCGCTCCTCTGGTTGTAATCGAATAAACAGTTCAAGCTCATGGATTTTATTTCATCAAATCTGGAGCGTTTCTGGAGTCTTACCGGCTTCGCTAACGCCGAATGGGGCAACATCATCATGCTGTTGGTGGGCTTGTTCTTCATTTGGTTAGCGATCAAAAAGAACTTCGAGCCGATGCTCTTAGTTCCCATCGGCTTCGGTATCCTCATCGGTAACGTTCCGTTCAACACAGAAGCCGGCCTCGAAATCGGCATCTATGAAGAAGGTTCGGTGCTCAACATCCTCTACAACGGTGTGAGCGCCGGTTGGTATCCCCCGCTGATCTTCCTCGGCATCGGTGCCATGACCGACTTCTCCGCTCTGATTGCCAATCCTAAACTCATGCTCATCGGCGCCGCCGCCCAATTCGGTATCTTCGGCGCTTACATGGTGGCCCTCGCCTTAGACTTCGCTCCCGACCAAGCCGGCGCTATCGCCATCATCGGCGGCGCCGACGGCCCCACCGCTATCTTCCTGTCGTCGAAACTCGCTCCCAACCTCATGGGCGCCATCGCCGTGTCGGCTTACTCCTACATGGCTCTCGTGCCGGTAATCCAACCGCCTTTGATGCGCCTGTTCACCACCAAGAAGGAACGCCTCATCAAGATGAAACCCGCTCGCGCCGTGTCGCAGAACGAAAAAATCATCTTCCCCATCGTGGGCTTGTTGCTCACCTGCTTCGTGGTACCTTCGGGTCTGCCCCTGTTGGGTATGCTCTTCTTCGGCAACCTGCTGCGCGAATGTGGTGTAACCACCCGCTTGGCTAAGACCGCTTCCAACGCTCTCACCGACGTGGTAACCATCCTGTTGGGTATGACAGTGGGCGCTTCCACCCAAGCTTCGCAGTTCCTCACCAAGGAAACCATCTTCATCTTCTTCCTCGGTTTCATGGCATTCATCATCGCCTCCTCCAGCGGCGTGCTGTTCGTGAAACTGTTCAACCTGTTCCTCCCCAAGGACAAGAAAATCAACCCGCTCATCGGCAACGCCGGCGTATCGGCCGTGCCCATGTCGGCTCGCATTTCCAACAACCTTGGTCTGGAATACGATCCCTCGAACTACCTGCTGATGCACGCCATGGGCCCGAACGTGGCCGGCGTAATCGGCTCCGCAGTAGCCGCCGGCGTCCTCCTCGGATTCTTAGCATAAGCTACTGCCTACCCCTCCACAAGAGCGCACCCGCAGCCGGGTGCGCTCTTTTTTCCTCATGCCGGAGAGCGGCACAACCACCGCACGAGCAAGAGCTCGAAGCAAATGCAAAAAGGCTCCGCACCGACCCGCTTTTCGCCCGCTAAATTTGGCGCAATCGATGGAAAAATACCGCGATTGAGCCGAAATTGAGGCGCCAAATTTGGCGCAATCGAGGGTAAAATACCGCGATTAAGCCAAAATTGAGAGGCCATATTTGGCGCAATCGAGGGTAAAATACCGCGATTGAGCCGAAATTGAGGTGCCAAATTTGGCGCAATCGAGGGTAAAATACCGCGATTGAGCCGAAATTGAGGTGCCAAATTTGGCGCAATCGAGGGTAAAATACCGCGATTGAGCCATTTTTACGCCTGAAAATTTGGCGCAATCGAAAATTATTTGTACCTTTGCCACTGAATTTCGAACCATTAAATTGCTGATTATGAGAGAAAATATTATTGGCCGTGAATATGAGATAGGATTGATGGAGCAGTATGTAGCTTCACCGAAGTCGGAGTTTATTGCCGTGTATGGGCGCAGGCGCATCGGCAAGACATATTTGATTCGTGAGCTGTTTGAGAATCGGTTCACTTTCCGCTGCACCGGTAAGGACAACATATCCACCGGCGAGCAGTTGCGCGGCTTTTGCTACGCTATGACCGACCAACTTGGCATAGATGCAAGTGCAGACAACTGGACTGACGCGTTGCGACTGCTTCAAAAAGCGATAGAGGCAATGCCGAAGAAGGTGGTGAAGATATTGTTCTTTGATGAACTGCCCTGGTTTGAGACTCGCAACTCGCACTTTGTCAGCGCATTGGAGCATTTTTGGAATGATTGGGCAGCATACCGCACCGACATCAAGCTCATCACCTGCGGCAGCGCCACCACCTGGATGCTCAGCAATGTAATCAATGCGCGAGGCGGCTTGCATAACCGCGTGACGCACACCATTCTACTTGCGCCGTTCAACTTGGCCGAGACGGAGGAATACTTCAGCAGGAACGGTTTCGGCTATCAGCGACAAGAAATCCTCGACAGCTACATGGCTGTGGGCGGTGTGGCGTACTATCTTACACTGTTCTCGCCGCGGGAAAGTGTGGCGCAAAACATTCAGCGCCTGTGTTTTAGCCGCGGAGGCGAGTTGACGCAGGAGTTCGCCAAGGTGTTTCGCGCGCTGTACAAGAAAGCCAACAAGCATGAGATGATAATCGAGGCACTGAGCCGCAAAGGCTGTGGGATGACCCGCGCCGAGTTGCTTTCGGCCACAGGCATCAGCAATAATGGCAATATTTCCGTGATACTCAAGGAGTTGGAGCTGTGCGACTTTATCCGTAGCTATTCACCATTCGGCAAAAAGCGCAAAGAGCGACTGTATCAGCTGATCGACCCCTTCACCCTTTTCTACTTCCGCTTCATGCGCGGCAACAGCACCTTTGGAAAGAATCATTGGCTCAAACAGCAGAACACGCCGGGGTATCATCAGTGGTGCGGCTACGCATTCGAGTTGGTGTGTTTGAATCATATTAGTCAGATTGTCAAGGCCTTAGGCATCGACGGATGCATCAACGAGCCGTGCTCGTGGACCTATCGTGCACCGAAAGCGCAAGAGGATGAGTTCTTGAAAGGCGGTGCGCAGATTGATTTGCTGATCGACCGTTCCGACCGCACCATCACCATCTGCGAGATGAAGTACAGCACCGGCGAGTATGCCATCACCAAGGAAGAGGACGCTGCACTGCAACGACGGATGGAGGTACTTCGACGCGTTACCGACACGCGCAAATCACTGATGGCCACCTACATAACGCCCAATGGGCTGTATAACAACATGTATGCGCGGCGGTTGACGCGCGTGGTGGTTGGGGATGATTTGTTTGTGGAGAAGTGATAATTTTATGGATTTTTTAAGGTTTTATTGAAAAATTAAAACAAAATTGCGCATTGGTTGTTATAGTTTTGTATGTCAACTGAAACGCAATGATAAACAAAGATATAATTCATCTTCTGTATCGTAAGTTTTCACGCCGCACGCCTTTCAATCCGCAACGATTGCTTGAGCTGGTGGGGCAGCAGCATCGGCTGTCGGTCGACGATTCTATGTTAGAAATCGGGTCGATTGCGCCAACGGCCATCTTCCACCGCATACCGCTTGACCACATCAACGCAGTGGTATGTTTTGAGCGGTGGATTGCGTTGGTACTGTCGGACAGCATCGTGTTCCTGTCGCGCACGTGCTCGCAGGTGTCGATTCACCTTGGACGGATGCGGCGTTCGATAGCGGCGCGGATGCGCGATTGGTTCTCAGCGCTAATGCCGCAGCCGCAATTGGCAGTGTTATAATTTTAGCGGAGCGAGACACCTCGCTCCGCTATTGTTTTATTTGGGGGCTTGCCAGAACCATTCATCGTTGGTGGTGACCACGTCTTTGTGGGCGTAGGTGGGGGTGAAGCCGGGTGGCAGTAGCAGGATGAAGGTGGGCGGATTGCCTTGGCGGATGTTGAAGTCTTCGGCGCCGAACACGTTGTCGGCCACGACTTCGATGGCGTAGAGGTTCTTGGTCATATAGTAGTCGAGATACCAGGATTTTTCCGTTGGGCCGTCGTCGTAGTGCGATGCTTCCTCGTTGAGGTGCAAGGGCTGGCCGGAGCGGATGCGCTCGCGCACTTCGCGGATGCCGAGCATTTCGCCGTTTTCATCGGTGACCCAAGCATTGAATGAGGGGTCAATCCAGAGCCAGCGGCCGAGTTGGGATGACCACACGGCATTGATGACGTGGCAGTCGTTGAGCAAGATTTTGGGTATGCAAGTCACGTACATTGAAGGAATGCCCATGGATAACATACACTCGTTCAACAGGATAGCCATGCCGCGGCAGTTGAGCGTGTTGCGGCCGTTGGCGCAAGAATCGAGCATGGTGAGGGCGTTGCGATTGCAGGGGATGCCGCTGTAGCCGTTGTGGTGGACGAGCTCGTGGACGAATGTGGTGATGCGCTTGATGCGGGAGAGTTCGTCGCCGTTGCCGGCCACGCTGTCGAGGTTGAGGCGGCGGCGCAGAGCTTGCAGGTTGGGGTCGGAAGGGGAAGCGAAGGTGCGCTGCGGGAGGTTGGCGGTGAGCTCGCGAGTGTAGGGCAGGCAGTCGTGCATGATGTAGCCGAAGTCGCGCTCGCGCACTTTCTGCGCGATGGGAGCGAAGCGCGGGAGGTGGCGAAGGTTGTCGAGGTCGTGGTCGGCGAGGAGGTGGTCGTAGTCGTTCCAGCCTTTGGATGTGGCGGTGTAGAGCGAGAGGAGTGCGGGATTGAGTTGGCCGCAGCGGGCTTGGTAGCAGGCGAGGTCGTAGTACATATTGGCCCACATTTCATCGTTGCCGGCCACTAAGGAGTCGGGCAGCGAGGCCAACTCAGCCATCATTTCTTCGCAGACGGCAAGGGCGCTGGGATAATCGGAAGCATCCACGGCCTGTTGCATACGGTCTTGGAGGTTAATCACATTGTCGAAGGGGCGCGGCTCCTGAGCCGACAGCCGGGGCGCCATCAGCACGGCGGCAAGAAGGAGTATCAGTTTGGAGAGTTTCATAGCTTTTTGGATTTTTCTATAAGACGCGGCACGGCGGCAAAAAGTGACAGCCGAGGCGAAAAAATTGGCAGCCGAGCGGACAGATGGCTCGGCTTCGCCGAGCGGGCAGCTAAAGCTGCCCAAGCCGGAGACGAAAATAAAGAGCGAGGCAATGGGAGGAAGCCTACCCCGGTCTGCCGTTGCTTGCGGCAATTTTGGCCAATTTTGTGGAGATTTTGCGATTCTATGGACAAAAACTGTTATTTTCCACAGTTTTTGTCCATGAAATCGGCGATTTTGCCATTTTTGCGAACAAAAACTGTTATTTTCCACAGTTTTTGTCCATAGAAATTTGGTAATCTTCGATTTTTTGGCTAAATTTGCAGCGAGTAACAGCTAATTATACTATTGTATTATGATAATTGAACGCAAAGTATATCTTCAACAGGTAATTGATGCTAAAGGTAATGGCTTAATCAAGGTCATTACAGGTATTCGCCGCTGCGGAAAGTCGTTCCTCCTGTCGGTGCTTTTCCGCAACCATCTGTTAGAGAGTGAAGTATCCGACGACCAGATAATATTCGTGGCATTGGATGATTTACGCAATAAGCCATTGCTCGACCCGCTCAAACTATTGGACTATATAACCGGCAAAATAACCGACCGCAGGCAGTATTATGTGATTCTCGACGAGGTGCAGATGGTGAATGACTTTGTGGGAGTGCTCAATAGCTTGCTCCACATGCCGAATGTCGACACATACGTAACCGGCAGCAATTCGCGGTTCCTATCGAAAGACGTGGCTACGGAGTTTCGCGGTCGTGGATTCGATATTCACCTGTACCCGCTGTCGTTTGCCGAGTACTACTCGGCTGTCGGCGGAGACATAAGCTTTGCTCTGCGCGATTACTACTCGTTTGGAGGCTTGCCGCAACTGCTTAATATCAAGGGTGAAACTGCGAAACTTGACTATCTAAAAAAATTGGTATCCACGGTGTTCATTGCCGATGTTGTCGAACGCCATCGAATTAAGAATGAGCCGGAATTTATAGAACTGATGCGCATAATCTCATCTTCGAATGGAGCCGCATGCAACCCGAGCAAGCTATCCAAGACTTTCAAAAGCGTAAAAAACATTACCATCTCTCACAATACGATTGCGCGCTACCTGCAATATTTGTGCGACGCATTCTTAATCGAGCCGGCCATTCGCTACGATATCAAGGGCAAGAAGTATATCAACACCTTGGCCAAATACTACTTCACGGACATGGGACTGCGCAATGCGTTGCTCAACCTGCGCCAATATGAGGAAACGCACATTATGGAAAATGTAATCTATAATGAGCTACGAATGAGAGGGTTTACTGTGGACGTGGGCATCATCGAATCCTTCGAAAAAGATTCACTCGGCAAGCCAACTCGCAAGCAATACGAAGTGGACTTCGTGGCAAACCGCGGCAATAATCGCTACTACATCCAAGCGGCTTACTTCATCGGCTCGGAAGAAAAAATGCAACAGGAAACGGCCTCAATCAAGCGCATAAACGATTCGTTCAAAAAGATTTTGATAGTAGCCAACAACATTATACCACACCGCAATGATGACGGTTTCTTGATTATTGGATTATCCATAATTCAGCAAACGAGTTACGTAATAGGGATGCCGAGGGCCTCGAGCTGTGCCCGTTCCTTGCGCGAGGCCTCCGCCAATCGCCACTTGCCATTGAGCCGGACGATTCTCTGGCGGCTGAGAACTCGTAGGGCCTCGCGCGTGGAGAGTTTGTCGGTGAGTCCGCTTTTGACTATGCGGCGGCGGAGCATATAGAAGAGGTGGAGTGCTATGAAGTTGACGAACATCCATCCTTCCAAGCGGTCGTTGTCCTGCATATATGAGGTTAACGCATCCAAATCGGTTTTGAGGACATCGATTTCTTGTTCCACTTCGCATCTTGTCTTGTAGTTGTCAAAGGCTCCTTTGGCATCGAGCTGACCGGATACCATCAGGGCAATGGTGCCGAACTGCGAAGCTTTCGCAGTGTATGTATCCATGGTGTAGTCTTCATATTGCTCATTGTCAACGCGCCGCAGATAATCGGTTTCTTCGTTGGCGGCATGTTTGGAGTCATAGTATAGGTAGACGGTGCGTCCATCGACGCTCTGCGTGCTGTATTTTATCAAGCGGTCGGCATAGAAGAAGTGTCCCTCGCTACGGTGGTTGTCGAATACGCTGTAGTCAAGGCAGCCTTTGTTGCGTCGCAGAGCTATGATGTACTTGATTTTGCGCTGTTCAAGTGCCTCAACATTGGCCTTGGAATAAAAGCCCTTGTCGCCAATGGCCGTAATCGATGTGTCGCCAAACTCGTCAATGCACGAGATGAAGGCGCTTATATCCTTTACGTTGCCGGGCAGCAGTCGGTAATATACCGGTAGCATCTGGTCGGTTGAGAAGGCCATCATCAGATTGATTGCCTCGGCAAAGCCTCCGAGCTTAGTCTTGCTCATTCGCGGGAAGTCCATCTTCGTCGATGAAGACAGAATGTCGGTGCCATCAAAGATGACATTGCCTCCCACCTTGGCATAGCGGTGCATAAAATCCAGCACGCCGGCTCGATTCTTGCCCAATGATTTGAGGAAGTCCGAAAGGGTGCGAGCCGAAAGCCCCGCTGTGCCAAGCGATTGCGACAGATAGCTGTCGGTGAAGTCGTCCTGAATGTATTTCAGCGGCGACTGATTGCGAAGCCGACAATATGCCATTGCCAAAATGCGATTCCATGCATCGGGGAATGCGGCCTTGAGGTTGTCCATCAACTCGGCACACTGAGTTGAGATAAAGGTGGATAAGCCATATTCCTTGACCTCGCCCAACTTAGGCTCGGGTAGCGCGATCTTATCGGCTGCGGTCTGTGCTGCAACCTGCTCATTCTCAATTTCAACCTGTCGGCGGCGAGGCGGAATAAGCCCATCCTTCTCGGTAATTCTACCGAGGTATTTTCCGGTTACCTTTTTTGCTTTTTTCGTTTCAGGGTCATAGTGGCTTGAACACTCATACAGGTAGTACTTGCCGCGGATGCACCGCAGCTCCAATCCGCGTCGTCTGTACTCGAGCGCCCATTGAGGGTGATTAGCTGATTTTTTCATGCGATTATACTATTACGTGGTACGTAATGCAAAGTTAGCAAGAAATTTCGAATCCACCAAATAATTTGCAAAGAAAATCAGCGACTTAGCAAATTTTTTCACCAAGTCGCTGATCTATTACGTGGATCGTTCGCTGAATTATGGATTATACGATTTCTTGCTAAAACCTGAAGTGATTGAGCAGGATTGACCGACTTCGGATTTAGATGCCGAGGAGGGAGAGGGGGCGGTAGAGGCGGGCGACGCCGCGGCCGCCGCGGAGGGAGTAGTGGTAGAAGAGGGTCCATAGCCGGCGGCGCAGCCATGGTTGGCGGGCGAGAATGGCGCGGGCATGGTCGGCGGCGTCGGGGCTGTTGCGGGCCCAGGTAACGGCCATGAGCAGGCGCTGGAGGTCGACCCAGTGGCGGCAGCGCGGCGGGAGGACGGCCTCAATGGCTTGGAATGCCGGCTCGCATGCGTCCAAGGATTTGTTAGTGCAACTGATTGAGTTATCTTGTTGATATACTTCGACTTGGATTGTGTCTTGGGCTTTGGCCATCTTTGGCCGTTGCAAAAATAGCCGCACGCCCAATTCGCGGTCATCATACATTGATGTGCCTTCGCGCCAGCCGCCGACGGCGCGAAAAAGCTCGGTGTGAGCCATATACATCTGAGTGGAGAAGTTGGCCAATGCAACTGCTTTGTAGAGCGAAAGATTTGGAGCAAATTTCAACACGCGCGATGAGCCGTTGGGGTAGTGGATTCGGATATCCCAGCCGATGATTTGGGCGGCGGGGTTGGCGGTGGCGGTGGCGATGGCTGAGGCGCAGTGGTCGGGGAGCATGATGTCGTCGGAGTCGAAGAACATGGTCCACGGGGTGCGGACGCGGGTTAAGCCGGCATTGCGGGCGTTGGCGGCGCCGGGGCGCTGCTCGGTGATGACTTCCACGGTGAAGTCGGGCGTGGAGTTGGCATCGGCCCAACGTTGGAGCACGGAG
>JBJEKG010000093.1:0-3489 GCA_051878535.1 Muribaculaceae bacterium | reverse complement strand
TTCCGACCTCCAAGACCGAGGTCAACGTGGGCGACCGCCTCAAAATCGTGTGCTCCGCGCAGGATGCCGACCGCTTCCACGCTGTGCTTGGCCCGGATGAGGAAGTGGACTGGGAATCGACTCCGACGCCGGTGTTCTCGCGCCGCATCCTCGTCACCCGCGGCAATTTCAACGGCGTGACCCTCGGCTCGCTGCGCCTCCACAATGGTTACCAGCTCAATGCCACCCGCGTGAACCGCGCCGGTGTGGACCTGCTGGCCTCGCCCTCGCTACGCTTGCAAATCGGCGACCGCATCACCGTGGTGGGCAACCTCGAGGACATCGACCGCCTGGCCGACCGCCTCGGCAACTCGATGAAGCGCCTCAATCAGCCCAACCTCATCACCATCTTCGTGGGCATCATCTTCGGTATCATCCTCGGCTCGCTCGACTTGGGCTACGGCATGAAGCTCGGCTTGGCCGGCGGCCCGTTAGTAGTGGCCATTCTGTTGAGCCGCTTCGGCTATAAGTTCCACTTGATTACTTACACCTCATCCTCGGCCTCGCTGTTGCTGCGCGAATTGGGCATCTGCCTATTCCTTGCATCAGTGGGCATCTCCGCCGGCGACGGCTTCGCCGACGCCGTGTTCAACACCACCGGCATGTGGTGGGTTATCTGGGGCTTCGTCATCACCGTGCTTCCGTTGCTGATTATCGGCTCGATAGCACGCGGCCGCGACCGCACTAACTTCCTGTCGATCATGGGCTTGATGAGCGGCTCCTACACCGACCCACCAGCCTTGGCCTACGCCAACAACTCCACCGGCAACGATGCCCCCGCCGTGGCCTACGCCACCGTCTACCCGCTCACCATGTTCCTGCGCGTGGTAGCCGCCCAAATCCTCATCTTAGCCTTCGCCGCCTAAGCGGCAGCCTCATATACCGAGCGCCGACCTGCCCCGCAGGTCGGCGCTCAGTGTACATGCTCGCAGCCGACGAGTCAGAGCTCGCAGCCACTGCAAAAAGGCTCCGCACCACCACCGGTCGCCCACTTGTAGCCCCGAGGCTTGCCTCGGGGGAATCCGGATGGCCACAGCCGCTGCGGGTTCTGTGGCGAGGCGGAAGCCGAGCACACGCGGTCGCGCCATCCGGATATGCCGCGGCAAGCCTCTTGTTGATACCTGATTATCAGTGGATTAAATCCTGTACTCCTGCTAAATCTCCTGTGCTCCTGTGAATTTTTCGTACACGTTCTTGACCGCGCCCGACTTCCGGCACTCTTACAATGGGAAGGTGGCGGTGCGGTAGTCGGCGATGGTGCCGTGTTCGGAACTGAAGTTGATGCCGATGCAGAACACTTTCCGGCCGCTGTCGGTGTAGGCGGCTGCATAGTGCTTGTCGGCGATTTGTTGCAGCGCTTGGTCGGCGCTGCCGTTTAGCTTAAACTCTATAACATACACATACTGAGGAGTTTCGACCACGCAGTCAATCCGCCCTTCGCTCACCTCTTTCTCAGCCACGGTGTTGTAATAGCCCACCATTTGGAGAATGAGGTAGAAGGTATATTGGAAATAGCGCTCGCACTCAAACGGCGAATGCTTTCGTTGAAAGCGGTAGGTGGCCGAGGCCATCAGCGCTGTCATTTTGCTTATGAAAGCATCCACATTTCCGGCCAGCAAAGCCTGCTGCACTTGCACGGCCCAGTTGGCAGGCTGCTGCAGCGGGTTTTGGAAGTAGTCAGTCGCTAACAGGCCGATGAATCCGCTACGAACTTCCTGATTGGGAAAGTCGAGGCGGTACACATCCAACTCGGGGTTGTATTCCTTGATGGTAAGGTAGCCGCTTTGATAAATCATTGGCAGGGGCGCGGCGGCGTCGGCCTTGTAGTTGGCAAACTGATCGGCGGTGTAGTATTGGTCGGCTAATTCGTTGATATTCAGATTGGAATGTTCAAGCATCCGCACCAAGTAGGTAGGTGTGCCGGAGGTGAACCAGAAGTTGCGAATGGCTCCGGCTTCCAAGCAGTTGATGATGCTGAATGGGTTGTAGATGTCGAGCAGCCGCTCGCTGAAATGGTAGCCATCGTATTGCCGTTGCAGCCGAGCGTAGGCCTCGTTGGTGGAGATGGAGAGGGATTCGGCCAGCTCTTCGATGGCCGCGCCGAAGGTAGTGCGAAGTTCGTCAGTGGTGATGCCGCAGAGGGCTTGGTAGCGGGTTGAGAGGCTGATGTCGTTAGGCTGGTTGAGACCGCTGAACACGCTCACCTGCGAGCATTTCGAGATACCGGTAAGCATTACGAATTGCAAGTCTTCGTCGGCGTCTTTGAATGCGCCGTAGAAGCCGCGCAAGGCGTTGCGGGTGTAATCTTCAATGGTACGGACGTTGCCATAGTGGTCGGTGAGGGTGATGTCGCTACCCATCACATCGAGCAGCGGTTTGTCGTATTCATCCACCAATACCACTGCGCGGCGGCCGGTGGCTCGGTGGGCGGCTCGCAGCACGGCCATAAAGCGCCGAGCGATGTCGGTATTGAGTTCGTCACCCCCGTATTGCCGCTCGGCAGCGGCCACGAATCCCTCCAAGATGCTGTCCAAGGTGCCCGGTGTGGTGAAATCTGATGCTCCAAACGACAGGTGAAACACCGGGTAAGCATTCCATTGCGTCTCTAACTTCTCAATAGCCAAGCCGCTGAATAAGTGCTTGTGCCCCAAGAAGTAATGTTTGATTGTCGACAGCAACAAGCTCTTGCCAAAGCGGCGAGGACGGCTCAAGAAGTAGATGTGCCCACGTGTCACCAAATCGTACACGTAGGCCGTTTTATCCACGTAAGCGTAGCCTTCGCTCACAATCTTCTCAAAATCCTGTATGCCGATGGGATACTTCATACTCTATAATGTTTCTCACTGCAAAAATACATCAAAATCCCGAATTATCAAAATATTTCCTCAAAAAACGCCCATTCCGAAAAATCTGCCTAATATTTGGTCGGGTGGACCAAATTTTGCGGTAGGCGCCCTTCTTTGCCATTACCTTTGCAGCAAAAACGAAAATTATGGCAAGAAAGAAGAAACAAATAGACACCTCGGTCGAAAACATGCAAGAGCTGCTGGCCCGTTGTCCGGTGCGCGTGGTTAGCGGCCTGATTGCCTGCATCGAGGCACAGTTTATCGCCCCAGATGACTACTATCAACAATCCAAACTCGAAGCCATCGCCGCCAAAGTGGCCGAGGCCCAGTTCCAAAAACGCGAAAAGCGCCGCCGTGCCCGCGAAGCGCGCAAAGCCCTCCGCGAAGCCAAAGCCAAAGAAGCTGAAGAAGCTAAAAAAGCTAAAGAAGCTACCGAAGCCAAGGTGGAAACTCCGGAGGAGCGCCAAGCTCGCATCAAGCGCATCGCCCACGAGAACACGCTCAAACGGATGCAATTCCACCCCTTCACCAACTTCCCCACCTACGAAACCATCACCTTCATCACCGCCGACCAGGTCCGCTTGCTGATGCAGCAGTGCCAACC
>JBJEKG010000092.1:0-3504 GCA_051878535.1 Muribaculaceae bacterium | reverse complement strand
ATTCGTCTTTTAGTTCTTTGTTTTTATTTCAAATTTTAAATGAAAGAGCCGTGCTGTGCTATTGTGTTTTTTACACTCTTTGTATCTCGCGATTGACTTTTGGCACACTTTCGACAGGGGAGGGCGGATGTTGGGCATGTCGAGGAAAATTTGTAACTTTGCAGCATGAAACGTGATGCTATTCTTTACGAAAGCCGATGGCGATGGTTGATTTGGTTGGTCAGCGCCGCGGTGCTCTGTGGCTTGATGTCGCGATCGGTGTCGCCGCTGTTTTGCTCGGATGGGTGGGATAGCGCGGTGTATCGCATGGTGGGCGAGTGCTGGTTGCGCGGGGCGTTGCCCTACGCCGATGTATTCGACAACAAGGGTCCCTACCTCTACCTGATTCAGGCCATAGGAGCATGGTTGGGTGGCGGCCGCTGGGGCATATTCTTGCTGCTTGTAATCAACTATACGGTGATACTCGAACTGCTGTGGCGAATTACCGGATTGATATTTAATAAGATAGGTGCTCGATTGGTGGTTGTGGCCGGATTTATGTTGCACTTTCTGCTGATGCTCGAGCAGGGTAATCTCACCGAGGATTGGAGTATGGCGCTGATTCTGCTTGGGCTGTGGTTGGCGATGCGCAGATTGGCAGCGCCCGCCGACCTGCAAATCGGGCGCGAGGTCTATGTCTACGGCCTGTGTTTCGGAGTGGTGACGCTGATGCGCCCCACCAACTCGATAGTATTCGCCGCCATCGTGTTGGGCTTCAGCGGGTTACTGCTATACCGCAAGCAATTCCGCACCTTCGGAATTGCCGCTTTGCGCTTCATTGCCGGAGCGGCCGCCGCCATCGCCCCCATGGCCGTGTATTTCTACTGCCACGATGCGCTGGACGATGCCATCCATTGCGTGTTCACTTACAACATCCTCTATGCGCAAATTTGGTCGGAATTAACCGGTACATGTTACCGTTTTTCCAATTACCTCTTAATGCTTCCGGCAATCATTCCACTGGCGAGTTCGCTCATTTACGACAGGAAGAACCACAGCCGATTCTCGGTGGTGGTTATTCCCGCAACTATTTTGTTCTGCCTGATTCACCTCAATCAAGCCACTTACTATCACTACTATGCCCTGCTCACTCCCATGCTTGCCGTAGGAGGTGCGATGATACTACGTTTCCGCAAACCATTTCTGACAGCGGCCTGCGCGGTGTTGTTCATACCAACATGTTATTTTGCGCGAGGTGAGGTGACTGAGTTGTGGAAAAGCCAGCCCCCAACGCTGCAATACATCGATGGTTCGTACAACGGCATGGAGCGCTGGGCAGAGCTGATACCACAGCACGAGCGCCACGATGTGATGCTGTTCGACACAGACCTCAGCGCCTGCGCTATCTACCACCGGATGCGCACCAAACCACCGATGCGGTTCACCCATCTCACCACCCAACTGATGGCCGTCGACCCGGCAATCCACACTGAGGTTGATGACTACCTCCGCCACAACGACCCGCTGTGGATACTCACCTCAGCCGAGTCCACCTACCCGCTGATGCAACAGAAACTCGAGCACTACACCCTCATAGCCGAAGACAGCCACCACCGCCTCTACCGCCAACTCAAGGAATGAATTTGCGCCAACTCAAGGAATGAATTTGCGCCAACTCGCGGAATTCTTCCGCTAAATATTTGTGGATCAAGATTTTTTTTCGTACCTTTGCGGCATAATTTAATTGTTATGTGGAAATATCGAAATCGAGTAACTGATCAACTGTTGTCGGAGAAACTTCAGTCGGTTGGCGGAGTGCTGATTCAAGGACCGAAATGGTGCGGCAAGACCACCTCGGCCGAGCAATTCGCCAAGAGCGTGGTTTATATGGCTGACCCGCAAAACATACAAGTGGCTGAACTGTCGGCGGCACACGTTCTCAAAGGAGAAGTGCCACGGTTGGTGGATGAATGGCAGGTGGTGCCCCAACTGTGGGATGCGGCTCGGTTTGAGATTGACCATCGCCACCAACCGGGCCAGTTTATCTTCACCGGTTCGGCTGTGCCGGCCGACATGTCGCAGGTGCTGCATAGCGGCACCGGGCGGTTCTCGCGGCTGACCATGCGCACAATGAGCTTGTACGAATCGGGCGAATCCACCGGCGAGGTGTCGCTGAAAGCTCTCTTCGGCGGTTGCGACGAGGTGCTCGGACAGTCGGACACGGACATTGACCGCTTGGCATTCCTAATTTGCCGCGGCGGCTGGCCAAGCAGCATCGACTTGGAAGAACGCAGCGCACTGCAGCCCGCTTCCGACTACGTGGATGCAGTGGTCAACCTCGAAATCTCCCGTGTGGACAACATCCGCCGAAATCCGGCACGAGCGATGGCCATCATGCGCTCGCTTGCCCGCAATCAAGGCGCGCAGGTGCCCGCCACCACCATCCGCCAAGACATTGCGGCCAACTATGCCGACACCGTAAGCGTGGACAGCATCGTGTCATACGTAGAAGCCCTCAAGAACATCTTCGTAATCGAGGATTCGCCGGCATGGAATCCGAATATCCGTTCGAAGACGGCGATTCGGACTTCCGACACACGCTATTTCAGCGACCCATCAATAGCGGCAGCTGCTCTCGGTGTCGGTCCGGCTGATTTGGTCAGCGACCTCAACACGATGGGGTTGCTGCTTGAGACCTTGTGCGTGCGCGACCTGCGCGTGTACGCCTCCGTGTTGGACGGACAAATCTACCACTACCGCGACAAGAACGGACTGGAATGCGACATCGTGGTGCACCTGCGCAACGGCCAATATGGTCTTATCGAGGTGAAGTTGGGCGGTGACAAAGCCATCGAGGCGGGCGCTACCACCCTGCAAGCGCTCGCCTCGAAAATCGACACCGACCGCATGCCCGCACCTGCATTCCTGATGGTGCTCACAGGCGTAGGCCGCTATGCCTACCGCCGCAAGGATGGCGTGTACGTGGTGCCCATCGGCTGTTTGAAAAGCTAACGCCAAACCATACCCGCGGAAAGTGAGCAAGCGCACAGGCTTTGGGGCCTGTGCGCTTGCTTTTTGGAGGAGGGGTATGCCTTAGCGCACCATCACGCGGGTGGCGGTGGTGGGGAGGGTGGCGATGTAGAGGCCGGCGGGGAGGGGGATGGCCACGGGACGGCCGGCGGTGACGGGTTGTTGGGCTACCATCACACCGGCGGGGGTGTAGATGGTGGCGAGGCCGTCGGTGGCGGGTTCAATCACCACGGCGCCGTCGATGGCGTAGATGCGGTCGGTGGCGGTGGCGGGGTCAAGCTCTGAGGTTACTTCGCCTTTGTAGTCGGTGAAGAGGATTTTGCGACCGCCGTTGGCTGCGGCGTCGGCCACCAAGATGCCTTCGAAGAGCTGGTAGCCGTCGGTGCGGTCGGGCATCGTCTCTGAGTTGCCTTCAATCACAACGCCTTTTCCGTTGAGCAAGCCGCACCATTCTTCCTCGAGGGTGAGGTAGCGCACGCCGTCTCCGTCGGTGGA
>JBJEKG010000091.1:0-3504 GCA_051878535.1 Muribaculaceae bacterium | reverse complement strand
TCGACAGGCAAATCCTTGTAGTTGCCGCCATCCGGAACCAAAGAAATTATATCAATGGTTTTCTGATTATGGATGGTCGCTTGGTGATTAAATAGTTTTGAGGAGCCGGCACGCATCAATTTTTGATAATCTGAATTCGGCTCATAAGGATATGGCGCACCATCTTCAACCGAGAACTCCGGTAAATCGGACAACGCTTGTTCAGAAGTTACTTTATCAGTAGCGAATGGTGTTGGGAAGATAAAATGTTTGCCATCTCGAAGACCAACAAAAATTGCGCGTCTTCTGTTTTGTGGAACACCATAATCGGAAGCCACGAGCACTTTATATTCAACAGTGTAACCTAATGCTGAAAAGTCTGCGATGATTGCATCTTTAATGGCACCATCGCCGATAGATAAAATATTAGGCACATTCTCCATAACGAAAGCACGTGGTTTAAAATAATCAACCATTCGGACAAAGCCCTTATAGAGTTTGTTCCTTTCATCATCAACTATACGTTTTCCTGCGACTGAAAAGCCTTGACACGGTGGGCCTCCAATAATAACATCAACAGACTTGCCGCCTATCACGTTGGCAACATCTTCTCCACGGAGGGTAGACATGTCTGCGCAAAGTGTTTTTGCACCTTTTCGGTTATAGCTGTAAGTGCATAGCGCATCTTTCCAAACGTCAATCCCAAGCAGGACATTAAATCCGGCTTGTTCAAAACCAAGTGACATTCCACCGCAACCGCAGAATAAATCAAGTATATTATATGTTGAATTTTCTGTCATTCAAAAAATTAAAACTCCGATGTAGCGCTTGCGGGCCGACCAAGGCCTTTTGACTACAGGGGAGTTTTATGTATTATTAAAGTACGCCGAAGCGTTGTTTCTTCAATTGGTGGTCGTTTCGCAAGCATCCTCGTTGAGAGGATTGAGATGCAAAGGTACGGAAATTTTTTGGAAAAATCCAAGAAAAATCGGGGGAAATTGCATTCGGGTGCAAAGTTAGTTATTAACAGGTGTAATATTTTTGCGCACCTGCGTTAAAAATTATTTAACGCGGTGATGTAGGGTTGGTCGGCTGGCTCGTAGGAGCGTAGGGGGAAGGTGGAGGGGGTGAGGTCGGAGTGGCCGTAGGCGAGACCGGCGCAGAAGGCTTGCGCTTGTTGGACTGTGGCGAAGGTCTCCGGATCGGGAATGTCGGGGAATTCTTGGTCGGCGAGGTATTGGCGGAAGCCGTCGAGGTCGTCGGCGATGAGGAAGTCGATGGCCTCGGGGTCTTTGATGACGTAAACTTGGATTGGCATGGCGGTGGTGTTTAGGTTGGAGGAAAAAGCGTTGAGGTCGTCGGCGAGCGAGGTGAGCGCGAGCCGGAGGGTGGCGAGTTCGGCAACGGAGAAAGCCACCGGCTTGCCGTTGACGGCATTGTTGTTGAGGCGCTGGGTGAACCACGAGCGCGTGCGGCTGAAAAACTGCCGTGCGATGTACGCGCAGTTGACGTGGTCGAGCACCTCTGCGCCGGGAAGTTTGCGGATGTTAAGCGGTTGGTCGTTCATACAATTAACTTTGACGGCGCAAAGTTAATAAACATTTGTTTATTTACAAAATTTTTTCCGCATTATTTTCCATGAAGACAATAGGCGGTGAGTAGAAGGCAAAATCTTCCCTGAAAGAAGTGTTGGCAATGGTAGGTGGAGAGGTGGCAAGTTTTGGGGACTGGGTCCTCTCTCCGGGCCTTCCCTGAAGGGGATGGCTGCTTGAGATGGCGAAGGGCATCAGTCACTATGAATTATGAATTTTTTGGTGGGGTGGGGATTTTTTTGTATCTTTGTCGCGGATTTTGCGACGTTTCCGACGGATATCGCCGCATGAACCGTTTAACTGCTTCGTATGTATATTCATGAGAGAGATAATTGGACGGATTTCCGCTGGGATGCCACGCAGTTGACGGGGCTATTGGAGGAGGTATGCCGTAAGCAAGGTATGCTTTACGGGCGGCTCAGTTCGTTGGGGTTTGACAGCAAGTTGCGTGCTGTGGCGGAGAATATGACGTATGATGTAGTGAATTCTTCGGAGATTGAGGGTGTGCGGCTGAATGTTGAGCAGGTGCGGTCGTCGATTGCATTGCGTTTAGGGATTGAGAATGTGAAGTTCACGGCGCCGTCGCACTATGTTGATTCGGTGGTGAATGTGATGTTGGATGCAATGGAGAATTACGTCGAGCCTTTGAGCAAGGAGCGATTGTGCGCCTGGCAGAGAGGCTTTTTCCCGGGAGCGATTAGCGACGGCAACGCTATCGAAGTGGGCCGGTATCGCACACACGAGGAGCACATGGTGAGCGGCATGTTTGGCCGCGAGAAGATTCACTACGTGGCACCCTCGCCGGAGCGTGTTGAGATGGAGATGGAGCGGTTCTTGCAGTGGTTCGACAGCGACGTGGCGCAAAGCGGCGTAATTCGCTCCGCGATAGCACATTTGTGGTTTGTGAGTATCCACCCATTTGAGGATGGCAATGGGCGCTTGGCGCGCATTCTGTCGGATATGCTGTTGGCGCGCAGTGAGAAGAGCGCGATGCGCTTCTATAACATCTCGTCGCAACTGAATAAGGATAGAGTACACTATTACAGCATCTTAGGGCGCATGCAACGCGGCGATGGCAACATTACCGAGTGGCTTGTGTGGTATCTGCAGAAGTTGACCGCGGCGCTCGATGAAGCAGAAGCCACGGTGAGCACGATTCTCAACAAGAGTTTCTTTTGGCAACGGGCGGCCTCGGTGGCGATGAGTGAGCGCCAGGTACAGGTACTCAACTGTTTTTTAGATGGTTACGAGGCTAAGATTACGTCGAAGTCGTGGTCGACCTTGGGTAAGTGCTCCAAGGACACGGCCATTCGCGACATCCAAGACCTTGTCGACAAGCGCATCTTGGTGGAGGACATCCCCGGGGCGAAGCGTCCGAGCTATTCGATTGTGTACGATGCCGAAGACCTGACGCAGTTTTTCACCAACATAATCCTTTCGGAAGAAACCGGCATACCATATCTCACTGCTATGTATCAAGGAAAAACGCTTGTGAGCGAACGCATTCTCAAACTCGATGCCGAGCGCTACGGTCGTGGCGACTTATCGCTCTCAAACCTATTAGGCAAATACTTCTCATACATAATGAGCACCAAGCTCTAAATTATGAATTATGCATTATGAATCATGAATTTAGTATAAGCGATGAGGTGCGGGCTGCCGCGCCGGCGTTTCGCGAGTTGATTGTTGAAGCGGATGTGTGCAATGGGCCCACATCGGATGAGTTGTGGGCTGAGATTGAGGCGGAAGCGGCACGGTTGCGCGCCACCTTGGCTATGGAGCAAGTGCGGCTGCGTCCGGCCATCGATGCCACGCGGCGGGCGTACAAGGCGTTGGGCAAGGAGCCCAATCGCTACCGGCCGTCGGCCGAGGCGTTGACGCGGCGCTGCGTGAAGGGTGTGGAGCTTTATCGCACGCTCACCATCATCGACCT
>JBJEKG010000090.1:0-18142 GCA_051878535.1 Muribaculaceae bacterium | reverse complement strand
GTAAACGAAGTCTTTATCCTCTTCGCGAGGCATGGTGGCTTTGTAGATGTTGTAACGGCCATCGCGCTGCGAGGTGTAGTAGAGGGTTTTGCCGTCGGGAGCCCAGCAGGGGTCTTCGTCGGCAGCAGCGGTGGAGGTGATTCGGCGGGTGGTGTCGTATTCAACCGAGGTTACGAAGATTTCGCCACGATACACGAATGCGATGCTCTTGCCGTCGGGGCTGACAGCGCCTTCGGAAGCACCGGAAGTAACGGTGAGCTTGCGTACCTCGTTTTGAGCGTAGTCCACCACGTCGATGGCCACCTTGGCAGGCTTGCCGCCGGGGGTGAGGGTGTAGATTTCGCCGTCATAACCGAAGGCGAGGGTGCCGTTGTTGGCGCGAGTGAGGAAACGCACGGGGTGGTTCTTGAACGAGGTGATGGCGTGGGCATCGGCGGGGTTGGCGATGGATGCTTCGAACACGTTGATGGAGCCGGGAGTGCGTTCGCTCAGGAAGTAGAACTTGTCGCCGGCAGCCACAGGCGAGAGGTTTTCGCCGGGGCAGTTGGTGAGGTTGGTATGAGTGCCGGTGGAGGCGTCATAGAGCCAGATGTCGCGAGTGACCGACGAGGTGTGGTGCTTGCGGAAGTTGTTCTCCATACCCTTTTGGTCTTGGTAGAGGAACGAGCGACCGTCGGGCAGGTAGGAGATGCAGTGGGCGGGCAGGGGAAATGCTTGGAGGGTGACGCCGCCCTTGGCCGGCACGGAGTAGACTTCGGTGAGGCGACCGGTGGGGAAGGATACGGAGGTCACGGGGTCTTGAATGGCGGCGGAGAAGAGCACGTTGGCGCCGTCGGGAGTGAAGGCTTCGGGAAGCTCGTTGGCGGAGTTGAATGTGAGGCGCTCGGCCTTGCCGCCGCGGGCGTCGATGATGAAGATGTCGGCGGAGCCGTGTTCATCGCAGGCGTAAGCGATGGAACGCGAGTCGGGACTCCACACGGGCATTTGCTCGTAGGCGTCGGTGGCGGTGAGGCGGGTGGCGGTGCCGCCGGCGGTGGGCACGGTGTAGATGTCGCCACGGTAGCAGAAGGCGATGGTGGCGCCGTCGGGTGAGATGGCCACGTCGCGCATCCACAGCGGCGTGATGGCTGCGGCGGATAGCGGCAGCGCCAAAGCTAATGAAAGGACGAGTTTCTTCATAGTAGAGGGTATAGTGTTAGGGTTTTATAATCAAAGGTATGCGGTTTATCGAGCCAGGTTGATGTTGAGGCTGATGCCGTAGGAGGAGTTGGTGGTGGGGTAGGAGGATGTGGTGACAATGGGCTTGTTGACCTGATGGTCGAAGTAAGCCGAGAGGGTTACGTTCTTGCTCATCACGTAGGATGCGGTGAAGTTGATGTTCCAGGTGTTGGAGCCGGAGGTGGGTTGCGAGTAGTTCTCGGCAATCTTGCGGATGAGCGACTGATTATTTTGGATGCCGAACTCGGCGTTGAGCGTCAGGTCGTTCGACACGCCGCGTTGCGAGCCGCGCATCTTGAGCACGGTGTTGAAGTTGACAATTTTGTAGCCCATACCAAATTTCAAACCGCGAGTGGTGGCTTCGACGATTTGGCCGGCAGAGGTGTTGAGGGTGAGGGTGCGCTGGTCGCGATACTCGGCGGAAAATTGCAACTCATTTTTAAGTGTGAAGTTTACACCGATAAGCGGGGCGAACTTCTCGGTGAGGGTCACGGAGGAGATGTTGAAGGGCGATGAGGGAGTGGGGCGCTGGGTTTGCTCGTCGAGGGTGAAGCCGCGGTCGGTGCCGCCGTCGAGGCTGACCCAGTTGAGGTATGACGAGTATGAGCCGACGGAGTAGGTGCACTGGTAAGCGTGGGTGACGGTGAACGTCTTGAAGATTTCGCGCATGTTGCCGAGGTTGATGAAGCCGTCGTAGGTTATGCGCCAGTTGGGGCGCACGGCGCTGAACGAGGGGAAGGGGGTGAGCCATTGCTTATTGGGCTTGGAGCCGGTGTAAGCGGCCACGAATGCGGGAATCATCACATCGGGCGAGGTGGATTGCACGGCGCCGACTTCGGGGTCGAAGGGCAGACCGGCTTGCGGTGTGCCGGAGATGAAGCCGGCATCGGGGTAGGAAGCGCCAACGTACTGTTGCTCAACGCGGTCGCGCACCTCGGGGATGTAGGCTAAGAAGTTGGAGAAGGCGTCGGAAGCGTAGCCGTCGTCGGCCGAGGAGCCGCGCAGGGCGGTGCCGATGGCGCAGGTGGTCATGGTGAAGGTGCCGCTGTAGGTGGTGGGAGCGGCGTCGTACATGAACTGGATTTGCGAGGTGCGGTTGTCGGTGCGATTCCAGGTGAGTTGCACTTTGAAGCCCTTGAAGAACTCGAAATTGGCCTCGAGGTTGATTTCCTTGGTGCGGGAGAACACGGCGGGCGAGGTTTGGCCGTCGTCGGTCATGAGCCAACCGCGGTCGAGGGCTTTTTGCAGGTAAGATTCGCCTTCAAAGCCGAATGCGAAGCCTAAGCCCGGCGCCATGGGACCGTAGTTGTAGGTCTGGCCGAAGATGTCGCCGATTTCGGGGATGAACAGCGGGATGGACGAGGTGTGAGTATTGCGAATCTTCAGCGAGATGCTGCGGGGCGAGATGAGGAAGCGCAGGGCGTACTGGCCCACATCGGTCCAGATGGATTTCTTCTCCGGCTCGGTGTTTTCGGTGATGACGAACTTGATGGTGCGGTCGCCGTGGGTGAGTACTTCGATGGAGTTTTCGTCCACGACTTTGAAGTCGATTTTGGCGGCGGAGCCGTCCTGCTCGGTGCAAGTTACTTTGACCTTCTTGGTGCGGAGGTTGTGCTTGATTATAAGCTGAGCGGAGTCGGCGGGCAGTTGATATGAGCGTTCGAACTTGCGCTGACGTTGGCGCTGGGATTGCTGGTTGCCCTGTCGTTGATTGCCTTGGCGCTGATTTGGCCGCTGGGTGGTGTTGGCGAAGCGTTTGGTGACCTCCTTGCAAATAGGAATCTTGTTGTAGAGCGATTCGAAGTTGATACGGCCGCTCCAGTTCCACGCGCCTTGGTTGGCGATGGTGTTGCCGAGCTTTTGGCCGTCGATAGTGGCGCCGCGATCCCAACGGTAAGTGCCGTTGTAGGTGACTTTACCGGTGAGGAAGTCGAGCACGGGAATCTTGTTGAAGGGTGCTGTATACTGTGCGGTGAAGGTTTGGTTGTAGTTCCACGGTGTGCCGAAGGAGAGGATGCTCTGCCACACGGTGTCCTTCCACTCGCGATACCTATCGGGGAACAGCCGCTTGTTGACCGCGCCCACCGGCTCTTCGATTCGGGCGGAGGTGTTGGAGGCGAAGGTGAATTGCAGGTTCTTGGTGAGGTTCCAAGTGACGTTGAGTTGGCGGTCCCAGAGGAAGTTTTTGCTCACCGACACGGGGAGTTGGAACATGACATCGTTCTCCGAACGCATTTGTTGCTCGAAGTAGTAGCGCGACATGTTGGTGAGGAACTGGATGCTATTGGGGAGCCATTGTATCTCCAAATCTTTGAAGAATTTGAGATTCTTGTTCTTTGTTTTGAGCCAGCCAAGGGGCTTGAGGCCGCGAATCATGGGCGAATAGGAGTATTGGAACGAGCCGCGGTAGTCGTTGGTGTACTCGTATTCGATGCTGGGCTCTTGGCGGGTTTGCTTGGAGAAAGAGAAGTTGAACGTGAAGTTGGCGGGGTCCCATGGCATGGGATTTTTGCTGCGCACGCCGAAGTTGAGGCCGGAGATGGAGAAGTTGCGGCGGGTGGTGCGCTCGATGGCGTAGCCCTCGATTGAGTCGCGTTCGGCCTTGGTGGCGCAAGCATCGAGGGCATCGTCAAGGAGCACGTCTTGGTCGAGCGGGTTATAGCGCGGGGTGACGGTTTCGCGCGACATGGAGTAGTAAATCGGGGCGCGCAGGTGCACGGCTTCGGGCAGGAAGCGGCCGAGGTCGGCTTGGATGGCGAAGTTGTACTGCTCGTAGTCGTCCATGCGGCGCGAGTTGAGACCTTGGTCCACGGCGCCGAAGCCGGCTGTTTCGACGTGAGCGCCGGCGTTGATGGTGGCGATGTCGCTCATATTGAGGGTGACGTTGGCCTTGCCGGCCCAGCCGCCGTCTTGGTTGAAGTCGGTGACTTTCAGTTCGTTGACCCAAACCACACCGTCTTTGACTGTGGCGGAGTTGTTGCGCACGCCGATGAGCAGCACGCGCACGTCGGAGAGTGTGGGGTTACCCATCACCGTGATGGTGTTGCGCTCGTTGTCGGGGTCGCGCTGCGAGTAGCGGATTTGGAAGCCTACGCCGGCTTCTTCGTTGCGCTTGGCGGTGTTGCGTTGGAGCTTGAGGTCGACGAAATTTTGCAAATTCAGGTCGAGGAAGTTGTCCATGGGCCACACGCGAGCGCGGTCGGAGGGGCTGTCGGAGTAGTGGCCTTCGGGAGTGAGGGTCAGCGGAATTTCGTATTCGTAGTAGTTATTTTTAACGTCGGAGCCGAGGCGGATGAACACGCTGAGGTCGCCGGAACGGAGCGCGGTCACGTCGTCGATGAGTTGCTCGGCGTGTACCCACATCTGCAGGCGCTTGTAATTGCGCAGGTCCTGCTGAGTGTTGCGATATACGCCGCGAGCGTCGCCGGCTTGCAGGTCGGTGACTTTGAGCGACATCGACTGCTCGTTGAGCTGCACCACTTGGCTCTGTCCGGGATCGGTGATACGGGTTACGCCGGGCGGCAGCACGTAGTTGACCGGCTCGCGAGCGGCGTATTCTTCGATGTTGACCACCGACACGTCGAGGTTGCCTTCGGCGGGCGCATCGCCGCGGGTGTTGAGGTTGAAGTCGTATGGACGCCATTCGCCGCGCACCAATTCCAAGGTGGCGAAGCGGATGTGAACCGGAGTGCGGAAGCCGGTGAGGAACATGCGCGCGAAGCGGATGGTGGAGAAGTCCTTGATGTTGCCCACCACTTTTTCGTAGTCCTTCAGAGGAATTTTAAACTGGTACCACTCCACGGTGATGTTCGAGTCGTTGCGAGCGTGCACCACCGATACTTGCTTGTTGGTGATGTAGTTGCGGCCTACTACGAAGTCCTGCGGACGAATCGACACGCGATATTGGAAGTAGCGCTCGTACTCGTTGAGGGTGTTGTCTTGGTTGATGTCTTCCACGTCGGGAGTGGCGCGGGAGGTTTGGTAGAGCTCGTCGTTGACGTCGTCGGGCGAGAGGGAGTTGCCTTCGAGGCCGTTGTAGCGTTTGTAGCGTTGGAGTATGCCTACGCGTTGCTCGTCGTAGTCGTAGCCGCGGTAGAAGTGGTAGTTATCCGAGGCGGGGTCGTTCAGCGGCGAGAATGGGTCGAGCTCCATCTGCTCGATGGTGGCGGGGGAGAGCACTTGGCGCAGACGTTCGATGAACGCGGCGTATGACGGGTGGTTGTACTCGTCGTCGGTGCTGAGACCGTTGAGGCCGACGTCTTGGCGCAGGCGAGCGCCGTTGGAGTTATCGAAGGAGTATGTGAGCGAATTTTGGGTGGACACGCGACCCCAATTGGTCTCCTGCATATTGGTGTTGGAACCGTCGGCCGGCACACCGTTTTCGTAGCTCTTGAAGCCGTCCTTAAGGATGTCTTCGGAGATTTCGCCGAAGTTGATGTAGAGGTCACCGCCTTCGGTCACCGGGTTGTTGGGGTCGAGAAACGGGCTCATCATCCAGAATTCGAGGTACTCGATGTTGGACTGCTCGAAGTTGGTGTTGTCCATCTTGCGCATGATGCCGCCCCAGCGCTGCTCGGGGAAGAGGAGGTTGCCCTCGGAGTCGATACGGTCGGCATCGAGATTGTACGGGCCACGCTCGGTGGGGTAGAACGAGAGGTTAAGAGTTTGCACGGTGGAGGATTCGCCGTAGGAGAGCTCGCGGCCGGGGAAGATTTCGTAGGAGGTGACTTCGCGCACGTAGGGGTGGGAGAGTTGCGACAGGTCGCTCTTGATGTAGCCGGGCGCCAGGGAGGAGTTGCGCGAGGTGAACATGCGGTCGATGAAGTACCAGTTGAGCAGGGCGCGGTTGTAGCCGTAGCGCACGTCGTTGGAGAGGGATGCTTCGGGGAAGAGGGCGTCGTCGGAGGTGTCGTAGGGCGTGGAAGCGAGGTACCACGCGTAAGGCGAGCGCAGGTCGATGCCGGTTTGAGTGCTTTCGAAGTCGTCGACGTAGGATGACCCGCGAGCCGAGCCGGATTTATTCGAGGCGGGCACCAATTGGGCATACTCGGCGGTGAGGCTGATGCGCGAGGGCTGAGTGGCGTTGACCGTGGGGATGAGGTTGAGCAGGTTGGTGAGCCACATGAACTCCTTGTTGTAGGAGAGGTTGAAACCGAAGATGGAGTTGTTGACGGTTTCGTCGCCGATTGACACTTTTTCGGTGAGCGCCTTTTCGGAGAAGTGCATGAATGTGGCGCCGATGTTCAGGTCGCGGTTGAATTGGTATTGCACATCGAAGCCCACCAACGTCTTTCGCTGCATGGAGAATAGCGACTGGTTTTCGAGGCGGACGCTGACGCTCTGGCCGGAGTCGATGATTGACTGGTTGGTGATGGTGACGATGCCCATGGCGTAGTCGACGGTGTAGTCGGAGTTCTCCACCAAGGTAACGCCGCCGGCGGTCACCACCACCGAGCCGCGGGGCACGTTCATGGCATTGAGGCGGATTTGAGCGCCGTTGGAGGCTTGGTATTCGCCCGAGAGCACGAACTTATTCTTGTCGGCAAACTGGCGCGCGACCACCAAGGTAGAGTCGTAAAGTTCTTGATACACAAACCGTTGCGCTTCGATATCGTTGCCGATTTGGCGCCGCAGGTGCTCGCCGAACGGTTCCACCACCGGGAAGATGACCTTGCCCTGAGCGGGTATGATGGTGTAGCCTTCGATGAAGTCGAAGATACCGTCGGGGTTGGATTCGTTGTTGGAGTCGATGCGGTCGAGGTTCATCACTTGCAGCAGCGATTTGGTGTTGAGGTTCGGGGTGGGGAGGTAGTAGATTTCCGTGCCGGTGGTGTCGCTTAAGTATTTGATATTCAGCTTGAATTTCGACTTTTGCACATTGTAGGCACCGAGAGAGTAGACGTTTTTCATCATCAAGTCCCACATGGGCTCAGCGGTGTTGACGGTGGTGCTTTTGAGCATCTTCACGTAGAGCGACTGGTCGGTTTGAGCCACGTCGGAGGAGAACTCGCCCACTTGGTACACTTGGCCGTGGTAGGTGTATTCGAAGGCCACGGCGAGCACTTCGTCGGCGTTGAGGGCCGACTTGAGCGAGATGTAGCCGAGGGTGGAGTTGAGGGTGTACTCGCTCGACGACAACAGGCGTGCGCTTTCCACCTTTTCGTAGTCGGCACCGCCGCCGAAGCCGTAAGCCGACAGCGGTTCGAGCGCTTGCGTCACATTATTTATATAGCGCGCCTCGGGGTATTGCTCTTTGAGGGTTGACAGCTCGTTGTTGGAGGAGTTGGTGGGGTTGTCGAAGGCGAGGTTGGGCTGCCAGTAGTCGTTCGACAGGCGGCGATTTTCGCCCAAGTCCTGCAGCGCTACGAGGTTGCGCGATTGCTCGTACTTGCCGCTTTTATTGGTGACCCAAACCTCGATACGCGTGATTGATACACCGGAAGAAACGTATGGTAGCTTTGAGGCGAATTGGTCGTAGTTGTCGCGGAAGAAGTGCGACAGGAAGTAGTGACGGTTTTGGTCGTATTGGTCGGCGTTGACGGTGAACTTGGTGGTTTGAGCGCCGCCTTTGGAGTTAACGGTTTGGCTTTCAGAGTTTTGTTGCGAAATGAGTGAGGTGATGGTGAGGCGGCCGAATTGCAACTTGGCCTTGATGCCGAACAGCGCCGCGCTACCTTGGATGAGCGACGAACCGGTGGTCATCGACACGTTGCCGGCCTCGATTGACTGCACGATGTCGTCCTCCTTGCCTTCGTAATTGAGGCGCAGGTTTTTGGAGTCGAAGTCGAAGGTGGCATCGGTGTTGTAGGTCATGTTGAAGTGCATGCGGTCGCCCACGGATGCGTTGATGGTGGCCTGAATACGCTGGTCGAAGTCGAAGTAAGTTTTGCGGCGCGAGTTGACCGAGAGCGATGGGTTGTCGGTGAAGTTGCTCTTCACACCCATGTTGATTTGGATGGAGCCTTGCGTTTTGAGCTGCACACCGCCCGGACCGAAGATTTTCTCCAGCGGACCGAGAGCGAAGTTCATGTCGAGAATGTTGAAGGCCGACTTCTCTTTGTCGGTGACCAACGCAAGGTTGCGCTCACGATAGTACTGTTGCAGCGACTGGCGGAGCTGCCAGTTGTTGTACTGCGCTTCGGTGAGCAGGAATGGCGAGGCAATGTCGAAGTTGCCCATCTTGGTGCGGATGACGTAGCACCCGGTGGCGGGGTCGTAGATGGCTTCGGTGGTGATGTTTTCGGGCGTGCGGAGGTCGACGGATGAGGTAGGACCCATGAGGTCTTCGTAGTCGACGGGCACGGTGTGGCGCACGTTGGGGTACTCGGCCGAATCCGACACGGCGGGAGTGGTGGCCGGCGGAGGCGGCGTGATGGTGGGCGTGTAGTATTGGCCGGAAGCGGGCAGCAAAGAGGTGACCATGGCCACGAGAATGACTGCCGCGGCCAACAGCCGCAGCATCACTTTGCTCAGAGGCGTCTTTGCTGTTCGTTTCGACATCTACAATAAAATTTGCCGGCCGGCAGGAAGTTGCCGGCGGGAGGAGTTAAAGCATTGACATAGCGCGCTTTACGGCCATTTCGATGGAGGTCGTCGGGTCGGCGTCGAACACTTTTTTGAGTGCTTTGACCGATGCCGGACGGGGGAAACCGAGGATAACCAAGGCTTCGAGTGCCTCATCGTAATTGGCCGAAGCAGCCGGTGCTTGTTCTAATAACGTAGATGGGTCGGTTTTTATTTTATCGCGGAGGTCAACTATTATTCTTTCAGCGGTTTTGGCGCCGATTCCTTTCACGGATTTTAGGCGGCGGACGTCGCTGTTGGCGATGACGGCACCGAGTTCAGCGGCGGGGATTGCGGAGAGAATCATACGCGCGCTGGCGGCGCCGACGCCCGACACACCCACCAAGGCGCGGAAGAGTTCGCGCTCTTGCTCTGAGAGGAAACCGAAGAGCACCCAAGCGTCTTCGCGGATGGCTTCGTGGACCAGCAGCCGCGCTTCTCGCTGGGATTGCAGGGCGGTGAAAGTGGGGAGGGTGATATTGAGCAGGTAAGCCACGCCGCCGGGGGTGTCGAGGGTGACGGTGGCGGGATTCAGTGCGGAAATGCTTCCTTTAATAGCTTCAATCATAGCAAGTTAGTCGGCAGAGTGGAATTCCACCAAGCCGGGCATGGAGTTGGGTACTACTTTGGAAATTTTGACGCCGAAGTCGGCGGCGGCGTGGTCGAGCACGGAGCGGAAGCGCACAGCGGTGGCGCCCACAAAGCACACCGGCTGCGAGCGGTAGTCGTAGGCGGCGATGTTGCGGTTGAAGAAGCGCATGAAGGCTGTGTAAACCAACTGGTACACGTAAGCGTCGTCGATGTGGTCGCTCAAAAATGCTGAATATTTGGCCAACGAACGCGAGGGGAGCGAATTGGTGTAGATTTCGTCCATAATCATGTTGATATTGATGGAGTAGCGCTCGAAAAATTCGCGTTTAAGTTGGTTGGGGGCGATGTCTTTGAGAAGGTCGGCGATGAACACCTTGCCGAGGTAAGCGCCGGAGCCTTCGTCGCCGAGGATGTAGCCCAACGGCGGCACGTTCTTGACGATTTCCTGACCGTTGTAGAGGCAGGAGTTGGAACCGGTGCCGAGGATGCAAGCCAATCCGGAGCGGCGCACCAGCAAGCCGCGGGCGGCACCCAAGAGGTCACTGCCGACGGTGACCGGCGTGCGGAACTGCGCCACCAACGACGATTCCATTATCTTGTTCTTCTCGGTGTTGGCGCATCCGGCGCCGTAGAAATACACGTGGTCCCAGCGGCGGCGGAAGAAAACTTCGGGCAGTTCCAAGCGGATGCAGTGGGAAATTTCGCGGCGCGAGAGGAAGAAGGGGTTCATACCGGTGGTGAAAGCGTGTTCCACCACTTCCTTTCCATCGACCAATGCCCACTCGGTGCGGGTGCTGCTACTTTCGGCAATTACTTTCATAATAGGGTGTTAGATGGCAAAATGAAGTGCAAAAGTACTACAATTTTGCCAAATTTCAAAATTTTTGGCGAAAAAGATGAAAAAACAGCCGCCAAGAGGCATGTCTCAAAGGGTATGGATGGCTAATAAACAAATAGGGGTGAGGCATGTCTGAAGTTTGAGTTGGCGGCTGTTTTATGCGGTTATTTGAGCAGCGCGTCGGCCATTGAGGCGGCAGCGTGTCGGCCATCACCCATGGCGAGGATGACGGTGGCGCCGCCGCGCACGATGTCGCCGCCGGCGTAGAGGTTCACCAGCGATGAGCGGAGGTCGTCGTTGACTTCGATGGTGCCGCGACGGCTGATGTCGAGGCCTTTGAACGAGTTGGGAATCAGCGGGTTGGGCTGCACACCAACGCTCACAATGACCACGTCGACCGGAATTTCGTCGATGGCGCCTTCGATAGGCACAGGGCTGCGACGGCCCGAAGCGTCGGGTTCACCGAGTTCCATACGCTGCACGCGCATGGTGCGCACGTGGCCGCGTTCGTCGCCGAGGTATTCCACCGGGTTGGCCAAGGTCATGAATTCCACGCCTTCTTCCTTGGCGTGAGCTACTTCCTCCAAGCGAGCGGGCATCTCGGCCTCCGAGCGGCGGTAAACCAAGAAGGCCTTTTCAGCTCCCATGCGCAGTGCTGTGCGCACCGAGTCCATGGCGGTGTTGCCGCCGCCGATTACGGCCACGCGAGCGCCGCGGGGCACGGGTGTAGCGTAGCCTTCCGAGCCGCCGTGCATGAGGTTGACGCGGGTGAGATACTCGTTGCTCGACAGAATGTTGATGAGATTCTCGCCGGGGATGCCCATGAAGCGAGGCAGACCGGCACCGCTGGCCACGAAGATGCCTTTGAAGCCGTCGGCCACGAGGTCGTCGTAGCTCAGGGTCTTGCCCACTACCACGTCGGTGTGGAACTCAACGCCCATGGCGCGGAGGGTATCCAATTCGGCGTCGACCACCGAGTTGGGCAGGCGGAATTCGGGGATGCCGTATTTGAGCACGCCGCCCACTTGGTGGAGCGCTTCAAACACGGTGACGGAGAAGCCGCGGCGAGCCATGTCGCCGGCGAAGGAAAGTCCGGCGGGGCCGGAACCGATTACGGCCACGCGGATGCCGAGCGGAGCGGCGGCTTCGGGCTTGGGTCGAGCCGGGTCGAGGCGAGCGCTGTCGGCGGCGAAGCGTTCCAACCAGCCGATGGCCACGGGCTCTTTCTTCATCTTATTATAGATGCAACGGCTTTCGCACTGGCGCTCTTGCGGGCACACGCGGCCGCAGACTGCCGGCAGGGCGGAGGTGCGACGCAACACGGCGTCGGCCTCGAGCACGTTGCCGCGTTGGATGTTCTTGATGAAGCCGGGGATGTCGATGCCCACGGGGCAGCCGGTGACGCATTGCGGGTCGGGGCAGTCGAGGCAGCGGGTGGCTTCGGTGTGAGCCATTTCGGCGGTGAGGCCGCAGTTCACTTCGTCGTTGGAGTGGATGCGCTGCTCGGGTGCGAGCATGGGCATTTTGGCGCGGGGAATGGCTGTACGTTCTTTCGGAGCGATTTCGGCGCGTAAATCTGCGCGCCATTGCGAATCGCGAGTGTCGATATGTTGTGACATAGCTTATTGACGTTCAGAGGGTTAGTTATAAGCGCGGAGGCGCATCATCATCTCGTCGAAGTCGACCTTGTGGGCATCAAACTCGGGCCCGTCGACGCACACAAACTTGGTTTTGCCATCGACAGTGACGCGGCAAGCGCCGCACATGCCGGTACCGTCGACCATGATGGTGTTGAGCGAAGCGATGGTGGGCACGTTGTATTTCTTGGTGAGCTGAGCCACGAATTTCATCATAATGGCGGGGCCGATGGTCACCACTTGTGCCACCGGTTCGCGTTGGATGACTTGTTCCACGCCGGCGGTGATGAGGCCTTTTTGACCGTAGGAACCGTCGTCGGTCATGATAACGACTTCGTCGGAGTACTTGGCCACTTGTTCTTCGAGGATGATGAGGTCGCGAGTGCGGGCGGCCAAGACGCTGACCACGCGGTTGCCGGCTTCCTTGAAGGCGCGGATGATGGGCAGCAGGGGAGCCACGCCCACGCCGCCACCGCAGCATACCACGGTGCCAACTTTCTCAATATGAGTGGCTTGGCCGAGCGGGCCAACCACATCGCGCAGATAGTCGCCCTCGTTGAGTGCGCAGATTTTGGCCGAGCTTTCGCCCACGGCTTGCACCACCAATGTGATGGTGCCGCGGTCGGTGTCGGAGTCGGCGATGGTGAGCGGAATGCGTTCGCCGCGGTCGTCGACGATGACGATAACGAAGTGACCGGGGCGGCGCGAGCGCGCTATCAGAGGCGCTTCCACCTCGAGGCAGACCACGCGCTCGGAGAAATGACGTTTTGCTACAATTTTGTTCATATCTTAAAGAAAAGGTGTTGCTAAATTCGTTTTAACAGGCCGAGGAGAGCCACATCGGTGGCACGGTCGATGATGCGAGCGCGGTTGCCGGGGAAGTGGTACTCTTCGGATTCGACTTGGCCGTTGACGCACCAGCCAATCCACACGGTGCCGACGGGTTTGGTAGGGGTGCCGCCGCTCGGTCCGGCGATGCCGCTGGTGGCCACGGCGCAGGTGGCACCGGTTTTCTGGCAGGCACCGGCGGCCATTTGCTCCACGACGATGCGGCTGACTGCGCCTTGGCGGGCGATGTCGAAGGCCGACACGCCGAGCAGACCGCTTTTGACCTCGTTGGCGTAGCTCACCACTGAGCCGAGGTACACGTCGCTGCAGCCGGCGATGGAGGTAATGCGGTGGGCGATGTTGCCGCCGGTGCAGCTTTCGGCGGTGGCGATGGTGAAACCGCGCTGACGTAGACGTTCGAGCACAATTTCGGCGGGCGTGGCATTGCCGTCGTATACCAAGTTGTCGCCCAACGAGGCGATGAGCTGCTGACGTGCGGCTTGGAAGAGCGGCTCGATTTCGTCGGTGCCGCGCCCATCGAGGCGCAAGCGGATGTAGCCGTTGGCGGGCAGGTAAGCGAGGTGGATGCCGGCGGGGAGCGAGGCTTCGAATGAGGCGAGGCGTTCGGCAAGGTCGCTTTCGGTTATTCCGCTGACTATCAGGGTGGAATGGAGCAGGCGGATGTCGGGTGCAAAGCGTTGCATCACTTGCGCGAACACTTCCGGGAGCATGCCTTCAGTTTCGAAGGGCACGCCCGGCATGGTCACCAAGACTTTGCCGTCGCGTTCAAACCACATGATGGGCGCAGTGCCGAAGCGGTTTTGGATTACGCGGCACGACGAGGGCACCATGGCTTGCGCCTCGGTGAGGGCGTTGAGGTTGAGGTGCCGCTTTTCGAAGATGGCGCGGACGTTGGCGGCCACGTTGTCATCGTGGCGAAGTTCGCCGCCGAAGATGTCCATGAGCACGGCTTTGGTGATGTCATCCTTGGTGGGGCCGAGGCCGCCGGTGGTGATTACCAAGTCGGCTTGTTGCAGGGCCGAGTTGACGGCATTAGTGATGGCCGCACGGTCGTCGCCAACGGTGGCAATGGAGGTGATTTCCCAACCGGCAGGGCCGAATTGGCGGGCAATGGCACCGGAATTGGTGTCGGTGACTTGCCCGATGAGGATTTCGTCGCCTATTATAATGATAGAAAGACGCATAGTGTTAGGTGTTTAAAGCGTTGCGGCTTAGATGGTTACGCGAGCGTAAGGCACTTGGTCGTAGCGGCAGAATTGTTTGTCAAGGTATTTAAAGTAGCCGGCAATAGCCACCATGGCGGCATTGTCGGTGGTGTATGCTCGTTCGGGGATAAATGCCTCAATGCCACGCTGTTGGCAGAAGTCGGCCACGGCTTGGCGCACGCCGGAGTTGGCCGATACGCCGCCGCCGATGGCCACGGTGCGGGCGTCGGTGGCGTCGACGGCCTTGGCCAACTTGTCGAGCAGAATGTCGATGATGGTGGCTTGCAGCGAGGCGGCCAAGTCGGCCTGATTCTTGGTGATAAAGTCCGGGTCGGTGCGCAGGGCATCGCGTAGGGTGTACAGGAACGAAGTTTTGAGGCCGGAGAAGCTGTAATCGAAGCCGGGAATGTGCGGCTTGGCGAATTTGAACGCCTTGGGATTGCCTTGGGCGGCGAGACGGTCGATGTGTGGGCCGCCGGGGTAGGGGAGGCCCATCACCTTGGCGCACTTGTCGAAGGCTTCGCCGGCGGCATCGTCGATGGTGCGGCCGAGAATCTCCATATCGTTGTAACTTTTCACGTTGATAATCTGCGAGTTACCGCCGGAGATGAGCAGGCACAGAAAGGGGAACTGCGGCACGCGGTCATCGGGCTGTCGGCGCACAAAGTGAGCCAACACGTGGCCGTGGAGGTGGTTCACATCGATGATGGGAATGCGCAATCCCAACGACATACCCTTGGCGAAAGATGTACCTACCAACAACGAGCCGAGCAGACCCGGGCCGCGGGTGAATGCGATGGCGCTGAGGTCGGATTTGGTGATGCCGGCGCGGCGCAACGCTGCGTCGACCACCGGCACGATGTTTTGTTGGTGAGCGCGCGAGGCCAATTCAGGCACCACGCCGCCGTATTCCTCGTGGACGCTTTGCGAAGCGGTGACATTGCTCAGCAACAAGCCGTCGGCGATGACGGCGGCCGAGGTGTCGTCGCACGAGGATTCGATTCCGAGGATGATTGTTCTACTTTCAGACATTAAAAAATGTAACTAAGTCCGGCCGTTACGTAAGTGGCCGAATATGTTTTAATTAATGTGTATTTAGCTTCGAGGGTCAGCTTCATCGAGGCATTGCAGCGGTATTCGAAGCCGGTGCCGAGGTTAAGGCCGAAGCGGGTGGTGTGAGTGGTGACGTCGTCGGAGTTCTCGTCGATGCCGTGCCACGCCCAAGAGTTGAGCGAGATACCGGCCAGCGGGTAGAGGTTGACGCGGTCGCCTGTGGAGATGGCAAACGGGGTGTGCACGTTCACGTCCAGCAGGAACGCGTCGCGCTGATTGTGGCGGAAGGCGCAACCGATTTCCGGCACCACGCGAAAATGCTCGGTGAAAGTATATTGGAACACTAATCCGGCCACGGCCGATTCGTTCTCCGAAACGTAACCTAATTTCGGACCAAACGACTTTTCGCCGGGCTGCAATTGAGCGCTGCTTGTGGCCACTGCGAGCAGTGCAACCACCATGGTGAGGATGAGCTTCTTCATATCAAAAATTGGTCTAAGCGAGTTTTAGTCTGCAAAGTTAACGTTTTTTTTTGAACTACCGAGCAAGAAAGCGAAAAAGTTGGTGAATTACAGCTGCCGGAGGGTGTCGAGCAGGCGTTGGTGGATGTTGATGGTGTAGCCTTCGGAGATAAACACCACGCGGTTGAAGGTGTCGGCGATGAGCACCAAGGGCTTCTGCGAGCCGAACTGAGCCATCTCGGCGGCGATGCGGCCATCGACATCGGTGCCGAACACCACGTTGCGCGGCAAGTTGGGGAAGGCTTGGGCGTTGAAGCGTGCGGCCTCGTCGCTGTTGGCAAAGAGCAGCAACAGGGTGCCGCCCCACTGCTCGAAGTCGGCCGCTTGCAGCGATATGTCGTTGAGAATGTGGGCGGTAGGCTCGTGGTTGGGGCTGATTAGTGCCACAACGTAGTAGCCACGGCCGGTGGTGGAGAGGATGCTCTTGTCGGTGTTGAGCGCGACGTCGTGGTAGATGTTTTCACTGTTGAAGTTGCCCACCACTTGCACTGCCGATTCGCTCTGGCGGATGGTGAGCGGCCGGTGGTTGACCGTGTCGGCTTCCACGTGGAAGAAGTCCAACCGAGCCATCACCGCGCCGTTGGCCAAGCGCTGGCCGGTCACCAGCAAATTCTGCCCGGCATCCAGGCGCATGCCGCGGGCGAAGGTGGTGCTCCACGGGGTGATGTCGTCGAAATTGAGCTGGGTGGGAACGCCGCCGGCCACGGTGGCCACGGAGAAGTGAGTATAGTAGCCGGGGTCGTCGATGCGACCTGTGGTGGCGTAGTCGAGCACCAAGGTTCCGGCCGGGATGGCGGCGCTGTCGGAGGTGCGGTTGTCGGGGAAGACGACCTCGCAGTCCGTGCCGTCGGGTTGGAAGTAATGCAGACGGCCGGTCACAGGGTCGAGGTAGGCCTGCACGCCCATCGAACGCAACGATGCCGCGGCGAAGATGTTGCGCGACAGCGGGTCGATGTTGCGACGATGGCGGTACACCATCTCCGGCGAGGTGGTCACCCCGCGGTTGGTGCTGCGCGGGTCGACGCTGATGTTGTCCTCAATCCATTTCACCCACTCCTCTGCCGTGAGGCCGCCGGGCAAAACGTCGGCGAAGAATGAGCGATAGGGCGTGAGCGTTTCGTTCCACAACCGCGGACACATAATATAATTAATGTACGCGAGGGTGTCGACGCCCGCCGGCAGGTCTTCGTGGTAAAATTCGCTGAGGATTCGCGGCTCAATGTCGCGGATGTCTTTCTCGCTGAGCGATTGTAAGAATCTCACAGCCAGTGTTTTATCGTTGGCTGAGGTGAGAAATTCAGAAATTGCACGGTGGTTGCCGTAAGCGAACACCAACAGCGGCGCGGCTTCGGCCGGCAGACCGTGTTCGGTCACGAATTGCGCGGCAGACTCGTCGGCGAAGAACGTGGCCATATAAGCGTGGCGGATGGAGTCCTCGGCGGCGAATCGGCGATTGTTTTCGGCGCGTTGGGCGGCGGTCGGCTGCGGAATCGAACCGCCGGGAGCGGGCGGCACGAGGTCGTATTCCACTGTGCCACAGTAAGATGCGTCTTTATCGAGGACGATGTCCACTAAGCCGTCGCGGCCTACGCTGCATTTGGTGAAGCCGAAGGCGGAACCGTCGGAAGCCGTGGCCCACACCACTAAATCTCCCAAGCCGGCCGTGAGCGAGGCGCATCCGGCGACGTCGGCGGTTTTGGTGGCCAAGGGATAGAGTTCTGCGTAGTTATAAAGCATGAAGCGCACGGACGCGCCGGCGGCCGGAGTGCCGTCTGCAGTGAGCACGCGCACCATGGCCTGCGCCACCGGAGCGTAGTTGGCGGTGACGTTGATTTGGGTGTAGAACGGCGAGGTGGTGAGCACTTCTTCCGGTCCATCGTACCCGGCTAATGCGTTGGTAGTCATCAACATACCGCGAGAGGCGGGCTGGTTGAACCATGCCAAATCGAGCAGCGGTTCCGGCTCGCAAGCGCCCAAGAAATGCCACGCGCCATCTACCCACACTTCAACCCAGGCGTGGTTGTCGTCGGTGTGCGCCCAACGCGGGGTGTACACTTGGCGCGCAGGGATGCCCACCGCGCGCATGGCAGCGACCGCCAAGGTGGATTCCTCGCCACAACGGCCAAAGGAGGTGCGAATGGTGGCCAACGGCGGCGACGTGCGCGAATCGCTCGGACGATAGGTAACGCGCTCGTGCAACCAGTGGTTCACTTCCAGCGCCGATTCTGTCATCGTAAGTCCCTGAACGCGAGGCGCTAAGGCTTCATACAACACCGCGCGTGCCGAGTCGAGGTGTTCGTTGTTCACTCGCACCGGCAACACGAAGTTGCGAAACTCGCGCTCCGGCACCTGTGCGCCCCACGGCATTTCGCGCCGCGCTCGCAGCGACAACTCCGCGTTCCACTGGTAAAATTCGCGCGAATAATCCAAGCTATCTGCCTGCATCATCGACTGATACAGGAAGTCCACGTACTCGGCGGCAGTGGTTTGCGCGGTGGCGCGAGGGGTAAATAGTGCCGAGGCCAAAATGGCGGCAATCAACATTCGTTTCATATCGACTGTATTATTTTCTGTACTTCTTCTTCATTGGTAGTCAGGCGGTTAGCTTCGATGTCGGCGGAGCCCATGGCCACTCCTTCGCGGCTGAACATCATCCGCGAGGGCACG
>JBJEKG010000089.1:0-3540 GCA_051878535.1 Muribaculaceae bacterium | reverse complement strand
CTGACTTGGGGTGAACGCTCCTTCAAAGTGCGCGCGGCGCAGGCGCAAGCCGCCTCGGCACAGATGTGCTATCAGCAAACGAGCGAAGCGGTTGAACTGCAAGTGCACCAGTGTCGCCGGCGGCTCACCGAAGCGCAGGAGCGGCTCACCGTGTCGCTCTCCAGTCAGGAAGAAGCCAACGAGAATTTGCGCATCGCCAATTTGGGCATGCGCCAAGGCGTAATCCCCGTGAGCAACGTGATTGAAGCCCAAACCGCCTGGTTAGGCGCCCGCTCCAACCTTATCACAGCTTACATTGATGTGCATCTCGCTCATATCTATTTGCAAAAATCACTTGGTATTATACAACAATGAAGAAGACAAAGTTGAGCGTAATTTTAGTTACGCTATTGATTACGGTATGTGTGGTTGCAGCCGTAATATTAGTGGGAATGTTCCTCCCCGCCAATGAGGAAGTTATCCAAGGTCAGGCTGAAGTGTCGGATTATCGCGTGTCGAGCAAGGTGCCCGCTCGTGTGCAGAAAATCTGTGTGGAAGAGGGCGATTATGTGCACCAAGGCGACACATTAGTGATACTCGAAGCGCCGGACATCGATGCCAAACTGTCGCAAGCTATGGCCGCATTGGAGATGGCTCAATCGCAAGCACAGAAAGCTCACAACGGCACTCGCCAAGAGCAAATCCAGGCCGCATACGAGCAGTGGCAACGTGCCATCGCCGCCCGCGATGTGGCCGAACGGACATATAATCGTATCAACAACCTATTTGAATCGGGCGTGATGCCGGAGCAGAAACGCGACGAAGCATTTGCGCAGTATCGTGCAGCCCAAGCCGCCGAAGGTGCAGCTAAATCGCAGTATGATATGGCAGTGAACGGCGCTCGCTCGGAGGATGTAACGGCCGCCGAGGCGCAGGTGTCGCGTGCACTCGCCGCAATCAATGAGGTTACCTCTTACGTAAACGAGACCGTGTTGGTGGCTGCGGCCGATGGGGTGGTTACCGAAATCTTCCCGGAAGTGGGCGAATTAGTGGACACCGGTGCGCCAATTATGAATGTATCGATGGTGGGCGATGTGTGGTTCACATTCAACGTCCGCGAGGACTACTTACCGTGGCTGACCGTCGGCTCGGAGGTGAAAGTATACCTGCCGGCTTTCGACCGCACAGTCACGGCTCGAGTGACCCGGCTGAAGGACGTGGGGAGTTTTGCCACATGGAAAGCCACCAAAGCTTTGGACCAATTCGATCTCAAGACGTTTGAACTACGTGCCACTCCGCTTGAGGCTGATTCACTGACCGGCCTGCGCGGCGGCATGACGGCAATCCTATATCCCGGCGCAAAACGATGATGATTAGTAATTTAATCGGCAGAATATGGCGCATCTCGCGGCGCGAGGTGCGCATATTCTCGCGTCGGCCGCTGTTCCTGTTTGCCATGGTGATAGCGCCGCTATTCTGCCTGGTGTTCTTTGTAACGCTGATGCACGAAGGCTTACCCACCGACCTGCCTGCCGGCATCGTCGACGAGGATAACACCAACATCAGCCGCATCATTGTGCGCACCATCGATGCCATGCAAGAGGCTGATTTTAGCCGGCGTTACGCCTCGTTCTCCGAGGCGCGGGCAGCGATGCAACGCGGCGAAATCTATGCCTTCTTCCACATTCCGAAAGGCACCACCGAGGAGGCGCTCGCCTCGCGCCAGCCGCGGTTGGCCTACTACACCAATGAGAGCTACTTGGTGCCCGGCTCATTGCTGATGAAGGACTTCCACACGGCCGGCGAACTGGCCGGCTTAGCCCTCACGCGCGAAACGCTTTATGGCCGTGGAGCTACCGAAGATTTGGCCATGGCCATTGTGCAGCCTATCCAAGTCGAAACTCACCCCATCGGTAATCCGTCGCTGGATTATTCGGTGTATCTAAGCAATAACATTGTGCCGGGATTGATTATTTTGCTGATAATGCTTTCAACTGCTTACACCATCGGCTACGAGTGGAAAACCAAGCAGCAACGCGTCCTCTTTCGTATGGCGGGTAACTCAGCTTCAGTGGCGTTGATAGGTAAACTCTTGCCGCAGACTATGATGTTTTGGCTGTGGTTTATCTTGTGCGATGTGGTGTTCTACAAAATTATGGCCTTCCCGTGCAATTGTCCGTTTTGGCACATGGTGGCATTGAGCTTGCTCACAGTGGTGGCCGCCCAGGCCTTCGGCGTGTTCTTCTTCGGCATCTTCTTAGGCAAGATGCGCGTGGCCATGTGCATGTGTTCGCTGTGGGGCATCCTGTCGTTCTCGATTGCGGGCTTCACCTTCCCGGTGATGGCCATGAGCGCGGAGTTGCAATGGCTATCGTGGCTGTTTCCCTTGCGACACTATTACCTGATTTACGTGAATCAAGCGCTCAATGGCTATTCGATTTCATACGTGTGGCCGTCGGTGGTGGCTTTGGTCACGTTCATCGCCTTGCCACTGACACTGCTGTGGCGCTATCGCATCGCATTCTTGGTTTATAAATATAAGAGTTGAAAATGAAAGCATTATATAACATAGCATACGTGTGCCTCGGCGAATTTCGGCGCATCTTCCACGACTCGGGCATTATGATATTTGTGTTCGCAGTGCCGTTGCTGTATCCATTGCTGTATTCTTACGTCTACACCAACGAGCAGGTGCGCAACATCCCGGTGGCAGTGGTGGATAACTCACAGTCGCCACTGTCACGACAGATTGTGCGGCAGTTGGATGCTACCGCCGATGTGCGTGTGGTGAGCCGGTGCTCCGACATGGCGCAAGCACAGGAATTGGTACGCAGTCAGCAGGCCTACGGCATTATCCAAATCCCGGCGACGCTCGAAAGCGACATTATGCACAATCGCCAATCAGTCATTGGCTTGTATTGCGACATGGCCAGCATGCTGTATTACAAGGGGTTAATATTAGCCGTAAACAATGTGGTGATGGAATGTAACAAGGATGTCAAAGTTGAGTACCATTTGCCTGCCACCACTGACCGACAGGGGGAGGTGCTGCGCGCGCCCATCACCTACGATTACGTGCCGATGTACAACCCTCAAAGCGGATTCGCCGCCTTCCTTATTCCTCCGGTGCTGATGCTGATTTTGCAGCAAACATTGCTCTTAGGCGTGGGTATGGCCACCGGCAACATTCGCGAACGCTCGGGCGGTAGTGCCATCCCAATGGGTCGGCAGTTCCATTCGCCGGTGCAGGTGGTGCTGGGTCGCGCTTTGCCTTATCTGCTGATTTACATAGTGTTTGCGTTGTATGATTTCGCAGTAGTAAATAGAATTTTCACCTTGCCGCAACTTGGCCACTATACCGTCTACATCCTTTTCATGCTGCCGTTTTTGTTGGCGTGCATCTTCTTTGCCATGACATTATCGGCCTTCATCTATCGGCGCGAAGACGCAATACTGTTGATTGTGTTCATGTCCGTACCGTTCCTGTTTATGAGCGGCATCTCGTGGCCCGGTTCGGCGATGCCGGAGTTCTGGAAATGGTTCTCCTACCTCATTCCCACC
>JBJEKG010000088.1:0-3548 GCA_051878535.1 Muribaculaceae bacterium | reverse complement strand
AAGTTACAGAATTTTGCGCAGAGCACCAAAATTGCGCGCGATTTTTAGGCATTTTTGTGCAAAAAAAATCGGAGGCTCCGGTGTGGGGGCCTCCGATTGGGTGTCATAGTGGGGATGGTTACATTTTGCTGAGCCAGCGGCGGTAGCCGAAGTAGGCCACCACGGTGTAGATGGCGTAGAGCACGCAGTAGAAGGGTATACCTTTGTAGAGGTACAACCCGGCGCTGACGGCGTCGACCACAATCCACACCAGCCATTGCTCGGCATATTTTCGGGCGAGCATCCACATGGCCACAATCGACAGCGAGGTGGTGAAGGCATCGATGTAAGGCACTGTGCTGTCGGTGAAGGTTCGTAGCACGTAGCTGATGCCGAGCCACAGCGCCACCGCTACCGCCGCACACACCACCGCGGCGCGGAGTTTGATGCGAGCGATGGGCCGCTCTTCCTTCTGCTTCTTGGCGAAGTTGAATGTCCAAGCCGCATAGCCGTAGATGGCGATGAGAAAGTAGTAGATGTTGATGGCGAAGTCGGCGTAGATGCCTTTGTTGAAGTAGAGCACCATGCCGATGATGGGCATGATGATGGAGAATATCCACAGGCGAGCATTAGCGTGGTACTCGTACCACAGGTAGCACAAGCCGGTAACGAAGCCGATGACTTCGAGGATGGTGTCGAGGTGTGATGTGATGTACTCGAGCATAACGGGTTTAGAATGTGAGGGTTACGGTGGCGAGGACGTTGGTGGGGGCTTGAGCGGCGTAACCGGCGTAGCGGTAGATTACGTTTTCACCGTTGTCGTCTTTGTAGTAGCCGGCACCGGCATAACCGTTGTTGAAGTACTTCTCGCTGAAGAGGTTGTAGACGGTCACACCGAGGCGGAGCGCTTTCACCGAGGGGATTTGGCGGAAGGTGTAGCCCAGGCGCAGGTTGCTTACGAAGTAGGAGTCGAGCTTGGCTTCTTCAGTCTTGGCGTTGTTCATGTATTGCTCGGACACGAACTGGCCTGAGAGCGAAGCGTCGAAGTCGGCCACGTGGAAGTTGAAGGCGGTATTGAGGATTACGTCGGGCGAGAAGGCGATGGGTGTGTCACCGCGGTCGAAGGTGATGGGGTTGGTCCATTCGTCTTCGTAGATGTATTCCACGAAGTCTTTGATGCGGTTGCGCGAGAAGGTGGCGTTGAAGGTCCAGTCGAACCAGGTGACGGGACGCACTTGGGCTTGCAGCTCGATACCGGCGCGGTAGCTGTCGGGCACGTTCACGCTCAGGGGGTTGCCGGTGTCGGAGAGTTGGCCGGTGACCACGAGTTGGTCCTTGTAGTCCATGAAGTAGAGGCCGGCGCCCACGGTGAAGAGGCTGTTGGAGTAGGAGTAGCCGAGTTCGTAGTCGAAGAGGCGTTCGGCCGAGGGATACTTGCCGGGGTCGCCGTCGGTGAAGTTATCGCGCACGGGTTCTTTGTGAGCCACGCTGAACGAAGCGTAGGCGCGGTGGCCGCCTTGCATCCAGGTCAAACCGGCTTTGGGGTTGAAGAAGGTGTAGTTTTCGTCAACGTCGAGCTGAGCGGGGCCTTCGATGTTGTAGTCGTAGTTGTCGCTGATGCCGCGGATGGAGTAGTCGATGTGGCGCACTTGCATGTCGGCGTAGGCGGTGAAGCCGGAGCCGAAGGAGTAGTCGGCACGGGCAAAGAGGTTGGAGTCGAACTTGCGGCCGACGTTGTCGTAGTAGCGTTGGTGCGGGTCGAGGGCGCCTACGTAGTTGCGCACCCATTGAATTTCGCCGAAGTGGTTGCCGCGGTGCCAGTTGAGGCCGCCGCCGATAACGGCGCGGAGGTTGGAGCCTTCGTAGTTGAAGTTGAAGATACCGCCGCCGAAGTCGTTATCGTTGAATTTCAGGCGGATAAGGTCGGATTTCTTCACCTTGTTGCCGTCGGCATCATAGAAGGGTTGCAGACCATATTCCACCAAGGTGCGGTTGGTTTTGTATTGCTCGTAATAGCCGTCGCCTTTGGTGTAGTGGAGGGCGAGGTTGAGGCGCCAGCCGCGGCCAAGATTCTGAGCGGCAAGTAGTTGGAGGTGGTGCTGCACGAAGTTGTCGCACTGGTCATCGTAGAAGGCGGTGGTGCCGTCGTTGGCGGTGTAACCGCCGCAGGGATTGTAAGTGCGGCCGTACTTTTCCATATCTTCCAAGGAAGCGTAGTCCCAAGCCATGTAAGTGCGTTCTTTGCCGCCGAAACCGAGCAGGCGCACTTGGGTGTTGGCCGAGGTGTAAGCTAATTGGCCCATGTAGCTCCACAGTTGGGAGAAGGCACGGTCAATGTAGCCGTCGGAACCGATGTGGCTGAAGCGAGCGTCGACGCTCCAGTGGTCGTTGAACAGACCGGAGGACACCTTAACAGTTTGGCGGTTAGTGTTGTACGAACCGTAGGAAGCGCTCACCATGGCACCGCGGTCGTAGCTGGGAGCGTCGGTGAGCATGTTGATGCTGGCACCGAATGCGCCGGCGCCGTTGGTGGAGGTGCCGGCACCGCGTTGCACTTGGATGTCGCGCAACGACGATGCAAGGTCGGGCATGTTCACCCAGTACACGTTGTGGCTTTCCGAATCGTTGATGGGCACACCGTTGGCGGTGATGTTGATGCGCGAAGCATCGGTGCCGCGCACACGGATACCGCTGTAGCCGATGCCACCGCCGGCGTCGCCGGTGGTCACGATTGAGGGCATTTGGCCGATGAGGAACGGAATGTCGCGGCCATCATTCTGTTGCTGAATCTCTTGGAAGGAGAAGTTGGTGAAGGCCACAGGGGTTGTGGCATCGGCACGGTTGGCCACAGCCACCACCTCGTCGAGGTTGATTACAGAGTCGGCTTCAGCTGAATAGTCAGCGGCGAAGCCACACACAGGCAGAGCCGCCACAATGGCGGCTGCGCCAAAGCGAAGTTGGTGCTTCATTTTGACTAAAATTTTCACTACGCAGGTTCTAACCTGTTCAGGTTCAAAGGGTATAATCTCAGCTCCGCGGCAGTGATTTACGCGGCGCACCCCTAATAATATGTAATAATGAACTCACGGAATCGGGCCTCAACCCGAAAACCGCCGCAAAGTTACGAAAAAATCTCCAAACGGCAAAGCTTAATGCTTAATTCATAATGCATAATTCATAATGCATAATTGGGCGGCAGGGCGAGCAAGAGCTCGAAGCTAATGCAAAAAGGCTGCGGCAGATGGTGCTGATTCACCTCTGCGGAATCGGCGGGAGGCTCAGCCTTTGCGGCGTGGCTTGGGCGCGGGCAGGGCGGCGGCGAGGGTGGTGATTACGAGGCGCACGTGTTGCGGGTCGGTGAGGGGTAGGACGTACTGTGGCTTGGCGCCGGGATATGGTGCGCCGGCTTCGGCATCGGTCATCAGCGCGGCGATGGAGGGCAATTGCTTCACGTACAGGGTGTTGTCGCAGGCGGTGGCCACGAGTTTGCCGTTGAGATACACCACGTAATCACCCATCATCATGCGGGTGCGCACCTCGCCCAACGGGGCGAGAATCTCCGTTACGGC
>JBJEKG010000087.1:0-3556 GCA_051878535.1 Muribaculaceae bacterium | reverse complement strand
CTGCGGAAGGGTTGCTCTTGGCTGAGGGCATGCGGCAGGATGCCGGGATGCCACTGTGTGTGATGGCTGATGGATGTTAGGCTGCTTTTCAGGTGCTTGAAACCGTCGATGCAGCGCAAGCGGTCGCTGTCGATAAGGTAGAACAGTTCGAGTTGATAGCCGTTGTCCACATCCCAAGAGAACCACGCGATTATGGTGTTGGGATTGGCTTGGATATGTTGCTGTAGGCGGACGTCTAACTTGTCGCTCACAAGGCATTGACCTGCGCTGTAGGGGTAGGCCGAAGCGGCAGACGGAGAGCCATAACGTGCTGATATGGCGGTGAATTCCAAGCTTTCGTACTCTGCAAGCAATTCGGAGTAGCCGATGCTGTCGGGCTGTTGCGCCACCGCCGACACGGCCGCGCAAAGCAGGCAAATGATGGTGAGATATAGTGCTTTCATATCCTTATTCTTGGTAGAGCCATTCACTGTCCTTATTGTAGAGCAAGGCATCGAATGGCACTAATTCATTGTTGTTATCTATGCAATAAATCACCTCGAATACGAGCCGATTTTCGATTAGCCACAGGCACGAGATGGCGGTGTCTCCGGGCGTATCTTTCAGAGTATCAAAGTAATAGCTGTATTGCCGCAACGGGTCGCCTTCGCGTCGGAGTACCTCGGGGTAAGCGTTGACGGGCATACCGAATCGCGCGACCATAGCGCTGTAACCAAGATTGAAGGTGGTGTTGAGCGTGTTGTATTCGCGAAACACAAGTTGGCCATCGGCATCGCCGGCTAAGGCTTGAGCGATGATTGAATCGGCGGTGGGGTATTTGCGGAGGAAGTACTCGCGGCGTATCTGCTCGAGCATCTGCCGGGCTTGGTCGAGCAGGCTGATGACGTCGGCCATGGGGTCGGCCTCCATCGTCGCGTAGCAGTAGGAGATGTACCAGCGGTATTGCGCCCAGCGCTTGAGCATCGATTCGGTGATGAAGGAGCGGTTGGCCGTGTACCACGTGCTGAACAGGCGCAGCGCTTCGTCGCTCACGCGGCAGTGGCCGCTGTATTGGTAGCGCGAATCGATGGCCAACGAGCCGTTGCCCAATATGGGTTGGGAATACAAATTGGGCAAGCCGCGCAGGAACACCGGGCTGTCGGTGATGTCGCGCAGGCATCCGATAAGCGAAGCGATTTCCAGGGCGCGTTGCTCGGACGCAATGCCGTAGAACTGTAGCTTGGTCAACATGTGGTCGTATTCGGCATAGTTCAGTTCGATATTGAGCGTGTCGACTATGGCCGAAGGGTCGGTGGTCTTGACCCAACCCAAGTGGCGCGGCATCTTCAACCGGTCGGCGCCGGCGGGTAGGGCCACCTCGGTGGTGAGGTGCGTTAAGGTGGTGGCGCAGTGGTACTTGCGGAAGAAGAACTCCGCCTGCAACTTGCGCAAATCGCGCAAGACATCCTGCTGAATCATGCGGTCGCCGTAGGTCAATTGCCCGGCGTTGGGACGGCTGTTGTAATCACTCAGAAGGGTGAAAAACTGCGCAGCCATCGAGTCGGTGAGGAACGCCCGATTGTAGCGGTACCACCGGCAGAGCAAGCGCGCATCGTCGGCGCTGATGACCGAATCGCCTTCGACGCTGAGGTCGATGCTCAAATCACCAACGCACTCAAACAGTTCGATGGCCGACAGCATATCACGGCCCACCGCAATCCGTTCGCCACCGTCGGCAATCCGCTCATCCAGCGCCGTGAGCGCTTGCGACACATCCGCAAGCGATGTCGGCATCTGCCGCCCGCTATCCCCGGCTGCGGCCGCCATGGCCATCAAAGCAAAAAAGAAAAAAGCAATTATCCGTGTCATAATAAGTTTTAGCTGTTAAGAAAGTTGGGAAAAATGAGCCCCATCATCGGAGTAAGCTTTATGCAAAGTTAGCGAGAAAAACGCAATTTGGCAAGTCTTCCGTTCAAAAATTTGAAAATTTTTAATAATGCAGGTGACTTAGCACTCAGATAGTTTGCGGAACGCACTTGTAAAAAGTGTAGCGTTCGCAGTGTTAGGCGGATTTGGGTTCAGACTATTTGATTCGTCGGCGGAATTTGCGCCACAGGCGTCGGCCTTTGACGTGGAAGCGCTTGTCGAGCGCAATATCAGCCTTCACCCGCATCATTGATATCAAGCCGAACATAAATAATGCGAGCTCAAATAAAAAATATTTATAGCTCCACACCAATAAAAAATCTTGTGTTAGAAAGAATGCCGCATATAACATACCCATAATCGTCAATGGGAGCCTGACAAGCGAAATAGTTGTTCCGCAAATCATTCGGATTAAAGGAAGACTGAGAAAAAGCATTGAAATAGGATAGAGTAGCATCAAAACGAAGACAACTCCATCTAACGGATTCTTGATTGGGAGTATTTCAGGTATCAAGAATGCGATAAAAGCCATTGGGCATAATTGAATGATAACATGCGGCTGCCGGCGACGTTTGCCTGTGGTAGGAATCCTTGTAGTGTTGAGTATGTAAGCTAACAGCGTTGTAACAAAACACAAAGCACTGTTGATGCACAAAGCTATCATATACCAAATATTGGCATCGCCTAATAACAAAGAATGTGCTATCACCAATAGTTCAAAAACCAAGAGGATTATCGGCAAACACACTGATTTAAAAAAGTTAATGTGCCCCCAAAGCAACAAACTAATGAAAAAAGCAGCCGGAATAGTTAAGTTGATCAATTCTTCTGCCTTGGTATAGAACAAAAACACAGTGCAAAGCACGCACCAAAAGATATTTATTGCTGCAAGTATCCGAATTTGTGTTACATTACTCATACTAATCATTCATTTAGGTTAATTGTCTTGGGACGCAGAACATATTTTAAATACCGATAAAATGATTTCGGTATCCTTCGAATGTCAGACACTAATAATAAAGGATAAAGACTAAAACTCATATGGAAATAATGGATGTCATGAGTTTTGGCAATACGTAAAGGAGTACCTAAGTCAATTCCGGCTGATTCCATAGAATTTATCGCTACTTGGCAGCAGTTATTGTAGAGGACATTGTAGCTATCCGGTTCAGCTTGCGATCTAAAATACGTTGCGGCTTTTTTATCTTGTTCGGTTGATGAACTAATGATAAAAGCGTAAGTATAATGATATCCTGCTGACCAGCCCGTCTCTGAGTCTTGATTGAAATCCGACTCTAAAAACTCACGAGGACTATCAAATACGTGCTCGCCTACATTATTTTTGCTTTGGCCGAAATTTTTGCTTTGGCCAAATGAAGAATTTGTCAAATTATGACATTTAACACCATTCATAGAGTAGTAGGCCCATTGCTTATTTTCATTTTGAATAAGTAATGCAATGTGGCCTGTAAAACTTGGCTCATAAAGTATTGCTATATCAGAGCCGATAGAATCAGTGTAAATAATTGGATTGGCGGCGCAGTAGGTGTAGGGGCTGAGGTGGGGGTATTTTGGGGCGAGGGGGTCGGGGGTGGTCCAGAGGGCGAGGTCGGGGCGGAGGGTGCGGGCGAGGTAGCGGTATTGGTTGAGG
>JBJEKG010000086.1:0-18318 GCA_051878535.1 Muribaculaceae bacterium | reverse complement strand
AGTGCGTCGGGGTTGTAGTTGAACGAGTTGGTGGTTTGGTTCCATATACCGTCGGTGAGGTACACGTCCTCATTCTTGACGCGGTCGTAAATCTTCTTCCCGGTGCCGAAGAGGAAGTTTTTCTCCATGCCGAGGCGCATGTCAATCACGGCCGCTTCTTCTTGGTCGGAAAAGCCCCAAGGCACTTCCTTGCCGGCGATTTTTTGGAGAGTGGACTGCTCCACTTGCATCTTGAAGATTTGGCAAGTGTTGGATTTCTTCTTGGGAAGTGCCTGGAATTGAGCGGTTTGCACATCCAATTCGGTGGCTGCACGACCCATGCGCACAATCTTGGTGCCTTTGGTAGCATTCAGCAGGGCATCGTTGGTGCCGGAGGTAACCAGCAAGGTGAGGGTGCCATCGGTGCCGGCTTCGGTGACGTAGGCAGTGAGCAGTACACCGGTCGGGTCTTTGATTTCGGGGAAGAGGACGGTTTCAGTGCGGTCGAAGATGGAGTCTTTGACTTTGACATTGAAGACAATCTCCTGCCCATAGTCGGAGATGGAGCCATCAGTTACGTCAGCTTCAAGCACCGTTTCGGTGGCTTTGGTGTCGACGGAGTAGTATTCCACGGTCATGGCGTCGCAGGAACGGGCGCCGGCGCAGCGCGAGAGTTGGTCGATGGGGGTGGACATAGGGCGGATGCGCACGATGTTTTCGTCGATAGCGTTTTTGAGCAGGCCGGGAGCGGCTTTTTCGGTGTTGCTGATGGTGAGGGGTGCACCGGCAATGTGTTGGCCGCCGGCGAAGCCGTTTACAGTATTTTCCATAGTGTGTTTTTTGGGGGGTTAAGATGGGTTAAGATGGGTAAAGAAAGAGTAAAGAAGGGTTGAGAAGGACTTCGTTGAAGCTCAGAGCCGTTACAAAAAAGTGGGTGGGGTGAAGGCCTCTTACCTAATTATCCCAAAAGCTGTGAGGCTGATATTGGGAGAGGAAGGGAATTTCCGGCTCCTCTTCGGGAGCGGGAGCGACGAGCGATTCATACATGGCCGGAGTGGCCGGTTCTTGCGCGGCTGACTGCTCTACGGCAGCGGCGGCTACGGGTTGTTGTTGACTTTCGTTTTCCATTTTTTATGCCTTTTGTCGTTTGACATTGCAAAGTTACGACGCCAAATCACCCCTCGCTGTGAAATTTGGTCAGCCCGACCAAATTTTCAGTTTTTTTTATCCACAGAAGCAAAAAAGTGAGGCCAACCGCTTAGTTTTTTTGCACGTTCAAGCTTTTTTTCGTAATTTTGCCTAATAATTCAAAATCAAAGTATGGATCTGAAGCAATCAATGCGTGAAATTCTTGCGGCCGAGAGCCAAGCTGTGGCTCAAATCCCGGTGGTCGACGACTACCAAAAGGCCGTGGATTTAATAGTGGAACACGTGCACCAACGCGGTGGCAAACTCATCACTTCCGGCATGGGAAAGGCCGGCCAAATCGCTATGAACATCGCCACCACATTCTCATCGACGGGCACCCCGGCAGTCAACCTCCACCCCTCGGAGGCCCAGCACGGCGACCTCGGCGTGATGCAGCCCAACGACGTGATGTTGCTCATTTCCAACTCGGGCAAGACCGATGAAATCATCAAGTTAGTGAGCTTGGCCCACGGCCTGTACGCCAACGTGCCCATCATCGTCATCACCGGTGCGCCCCACAGCCCGCTGGCCGAATTGGCCGACGCGGTTCTGCCCACCGGCGGCGCCCCCGAAGTGTGCCCCTTAGGCCTCACCCCCACCACCTCAACCACCATGATGACCGTCATCGGCGACGTGCTGGTGGTCAACGTGATGCAACGCATCGGTTTCTCCCGCGCCGACTATGCCCGACGCCACCACGGCGGCTACCTCGGTTCGGCCGCTCGCCAAAATCAACCCGCCCAACTCGATAAATAACCCTCTCATTATGAAGCACATAATCTGCATCGGCGAATGCACCCTCGACATCGTCTTCGAAAACGCCCGCCCCATCGGCTCGATGCCCGGCGGACGAATTATCAACGCGGCTGCCGCCTTAGCTCGCGCCGGCTTGCCCGCGGTGATGGCGTCGGAAGTCGGCAGCGACCCCGTCGGTGACATGATTGTGGACTTCTTGCAAACCGCCGGCGTCGACATCTCCTCGCTCGACCGCTTCGTGCAAGGCTCTTCCCCGCTGATGCTCTTCTCCGACAGCAGCGACGGCGAGTACAACATCACCCGCTACGAAAACTACGGCGACGGCGGCTTCGACATCGTCTGGCCGCGCGTGTCGGACCAAACCATCGTCATCTTCGGCGGTTACTATGTGCTCGACCCGCGCATGCGCGAACGTATGGTGCCTTTCCTGCAGAACTGCTCCGAGCGCCACTCCGTGATGATTTACGTGCCGGGATTCCCGCCCCAAATGGTCAGCCGCATCACAAAGGTGATGCCCGCCCTGCTCGACAACCTCGAACTGGCCGACATGGTCATCACTCGCAGCAACGATTTGCGCCATATCTTCAACACCGACGACGCCGCCGAATGCTATCGCGACCACATCGACTACTACTGCCACTCGATGCTCAACGTCGACACAGTCAACGCTAAGTTGCAGTATTTCAGCGGCAAAGCTTCGTCGGAAACAGCCATCACGGCTCCGGCTTGCGGCTCGCTACTGTGGAACGCCGGCGCCATTGCAGGTGCCGCTCGCGCCATCTTCGACCACGGTTACTCGGCCAAAGACCTGAGCGATGCCGCAGCCGATTTGCGCGAGGCGGTCATGGATGAAGCCCTCCGCATGGGCAACGCCACCGCCGACACGGCCGATGAAACGTGGAAATTACGCTTAAAATAACACATTATATATAATATATGTCAACGACTCTATCACATAGCGCCCCCAACCCCTTCGGCGCAAAACTCGGCGGCGAGGTGCGCATCGGCATCGTCACCGCCGAATGGAACTCTCAAATCACTCACGCTCTGCGCGATGGTGCCATTAAAACCCTGAAAGCCAACGGCGTAGAGGACATCGACTGCTTCGACGTGCCCGGCGCCATCGAGCTGACTTTCGGCGCTTCGCAGCTCATCGAAAGCGGTCTGTTCGATGCCGTTATCGTCTTCGGCTGCGTAATCCGCGGCGGCACTCCGCATTTCGACTACGTCTGTCAAAGTGTCACCCAAGGTATCACTAACCTCAACGCCGAGTGCGATATCCCCGTGATTTTCGGCGTTCTCACCGTGGATTGCGAGCAAGATGCCATCGACCGCGCCGGCGGTGGCCTCGGCAACAAGGGTTGCGAGGCCGCTGATGCCGCCCTAAAGATGTGTCAATTTGTGGAACAAGTCAAAGACCTCTAATATGCGATATATCCACCTGATTATCATTGCATTAGCCGCCATTGTGGCGTCCTGTGCCGACAAATCGGCTTCGGCACGCGTGGCCGATGCCGTGGCCGCGCGCCAAATGGGCGACAATGCCGAGTGCTTGGCCCTGTGCGATGATTTGTTGGCCGACAGCGTAGCTTTCAACGAACTGACTGCCAACGAATTATGCACCATGGCGGAAATCTACGCCACCGTGGCGCCTGACCCCGAAACCGCCGACGCACAGGCCACTCGTTGCATCCATCGCGCCCGCACCATCGCACCCGACAGCGTCACCGCTTTCCTCCACAACTGCCCCACCGACGTGTCCGTGCACCTTTACACCCTCATCAACGTTGGCGCCTCGCTCGATATGCCCCGCGATTCGCTCCTGCGCGACGACAACGACTTCTATCACGACTCAATTTCGGAATAATGGCAGCAGATTGGCACGATAGTTTGAAGGCGCTGCTCGGTGACCAACCGGTTGAAAATGAGCAACCTACAGCAGCAGAAGAACCCGCCGCCGAAGTGGAACGCGCCCGCTTGGACATCGTCACCGAGCGCAAAGGCCGCGGCGGCAAAGTAGCCACCATCATCACCGGCTTCACCATCTCCGACGACGCCGTGGCCGACATCGCCGCACGCCTCCGCCGGCAGCTCGGCACCGGCGGCTCCGCCCGCGGTGGCGAAATACTCATCCAAGGCGACCGTAGCGCCGACGTGGCTCGCGCCCTCACCGCTATGGGCCTGAAAAACAGAAGAATATGAACACTTTCGATACAATCTTAGCTCGCTGCTCGGTGCGCTCCTTCACCGACGAAACACCCTCAGCCGACCTGCTCCGCGAGCTCTGCGCCGACTCGCCATACCTCGCGGTGGTCGACCCCGCCATCATCGGCTCGGAACGCGTCGGCACTTACGGCGTCATCACCGGCCGTCCCGCCTACGTGGCCGCTGTCGGCGACCCGCTCCAAGCCGGTATCGCCGGTGAAAAGCTGGTAATCGAACTCACCCGCCGCGGCTTCGGCACGTGTTGGCTCGGCGCTACGTTCAGCCGCGCCGTCGCCAACAAAGCGTTGCAACTTTCTGATAACAAAGATATTATCGCCGCCATAGCCATCGGCACCGCCACCAAAATGCGCCGCCCCATCGACTGGATTATGCACGTGGGCGCCCGCGGCGGCTCGCGCAAGCCGATGGCCAAGCTCATCCTCGATGGCCAACCCGCCGACAACCTCGCCGAAGCCGTCGAAGCCATGCGGTGGGCACCCTCGGCCTACAATCGACAGCCCTGGCGCTTCGCCTTCCGCCCCGATGGCGCCATCGAAGTCCACGGCCTCGCAGGCGACTACCTCCTCCTCGACTGCGGCATCGCCATCGCCCACTTCCTCCTGCTAAAGCCCGACTACGAGCTCTCCGCCCCGCCCGCCCCACGCCCCGACCTCACCCCCATCGCCACCCTACAACCAACCACCAAAAGTTAAGCCCTATCCCCTGCCCCACCCGCTTTTTTGTCTCGGCTCTGAGCTTTAGCGAAGCACCACCCTACCCCCTCTATACCCCTCTATACCCCTCTATACCCCTCTATACCCCTCTATACCCCATAACTATATGAACTTCAGCGTCAACATACTCGGATGCGGCTCCGCCACCCCTACCGCTCGCCACCTACCCTCCTCGCAAGTCATCAACTTCCGCGAACAACTCATGATGATCGACTGCGGCGAAGGGGCCCAGCGCCAGTACCGTATGATGAAACTGAAATTCTCCCGCCTCAACCACATCTTCATCTCTCACCTCCACGGCGACCACTTCTTCGGCCTCCCGGGCCTCCTCTCCACCCTCGCCCTCCACGAAATCGGCGGCACAATCGTGGTCCACACATTCGCCGACGGCGTGGAATACCTCCGCCGCACCATGGAGATGTTCTGCTCCGACACCTCCTTCAAAATCGAGTACGACATCATCACCCCCGAGCACCGCGTTATCCTTGATACTAAGGCACTTACCGTCGAAACCATCCCCCTGCACCACCGCGTGCCAACCGTCGGCTTCATCTTCCGCGAAAAGCCCAAACCGCGCCACATCCGCCCCGACATGATCGAGTTCCACCAAGTTCCCGTGGCCCAAATCAACGCCATCCGCGAAGGCGCCGACTTCCTCCGCCCCGACGGCCAGCTCATCCCCAACGCCTACCTCACCACCGACCCCGACCCGGCCATGAGTTACGCCTACTGCTCCGACACTGCCTACCACCCCCAAATCGCTGAGTATCTGCGCGGTGTCCACACCATCTACCACGAAGCCACATACCTGCAAGACAACGCCTTCAAAGCCGCTCCTCGCGGGCACTCCACCGCCGCCGAAGCCGGCAAAATCGCTGCCGCCGCCGGTGCCAAACGCCTCATCTTGGGCCACTACTCGCAAGCATACAACGACGACCAACTCTTCGCCGCCGAAGCCGCCACCACATTCTCCGGCGAAATCATCGCCGCCACCGAAGGCCTCTCTATCAACCTGTTATGACTCCCCTCTCCGACGAATACTTCATGCAGCAGGCCCTGCGCCAAGCTCGCCTCGCCGCCGACCGCGGCGAAATCCCCGTGGGCGCGGTGATGGTGGTCGACGGCCGCATCGTCGGTGCCGGGCACAACCTCACCGAGGCGCTGCGCGACGTTACCGCCCACGCCGAGATGCAAGCCATCACCGCCGCAGCCGCCGAACGCGACGCTAAGTACCTCACCGACGCCACGTTATACGTCACCCTCGAACCTTGTCTCATGTGCGCCGGAGCCATCGGCTGGGCACAAATCCGCCGCATCGTCATCGGTGCCCGCGACCCACGCCGCGGCTTCTCCGTCCTCACCTCCGCCTCGCCCTTCCACCCCAAGGCCGAAGTGGTGTGGGACGTCTGCGCCGACCAATGCCTCCAACTCATTACCGACTTCTTTAAAAATCGACGCTGATGCACTACTTCCTCATTGCCGGCGAAGCCTCCGGCGACCTCCACGCTGCCGCCCTCATCCGCGCCCTGCGCCAATCCGACCCCGATGCCCGATTCTCATTCCTCGGCGGCGACCTCATGGCCGAAGCCGCCGGCTGCCAGCCGATAATCCACTATCGCTCAATGGCTTACATGGGCTTCGTCGAAGTCATCCGCCACCTGCCGCAAGTCCTCGGCAACCTCCGCACCGCCCGCCGAGAGCTCCTCGACGCCCGCCCCGACTGCTTCATCCCCGTCGATTACCCCTCGTTCAACCTCAAAGTGGCCAAAACCGCCGCCAAAGCCGGAATCCCGGTCTACTACTTCATCTCGCCCAAAATTTGGGCATGGAAACAATGGCGCGTGCGCACCATCCGCCGCATCGTGGATAAAGTGCTGTGTATCTTGCCTTTCGAGCCAAAATGGTACGCCGACCACGGCTACGACCGCGCCGTCTACGTCGGCAACCCTTCGGTCGAAGAACTCGACGCCGCCATCGCCGCCGCGCCCGACCGCGAAACCTTCTGCCGCACCCATCGCCTCCGCTCCAACCGCCAACTCCTCGCCCTGCTCCCCGGCAGTCGCCGCGGCGAAATCCGCGATAACTTGCCCATTATGAATGAAGTAGCACGCCGTTTTCCCCAGTACACCATCGCCGTGGCCGCCGCACCAGGCATCGACGACGAATTCTACACACCTCTCACCAACTTCACCTTGGTGCGCAACGACACCCACGCACTGCTGCGCCACGCCCACGCCGCAATCGTCACCTCCGGCACCTCCACCCTCGAAGCCGCCCTCGCCAACACCCCGCAGGTAGTCACCTACCGCTCCTCCGGCTCAAAAATCTTCTACAACATCATGAAACGCGTGCTCAAAGTCAGCCACGTCACCCTCCCCAACCTCATCGAAAACCGCACCATCATCCCCGAGATGCTCATGCACCTCTGCACCCCCGACGCCGTGGCCGCCGAACTCGCCGCCATCACCCCCGACGACGCCCCGGCCCGCGCCGCCCAACTCGCCGGCTACGCCTCCATGCGCGCCACCCTCACCACCGCCCACGCCGCCGAAGCCGCCGCCGCCCAAATCCTCTCCTCCCTCCAAAAATAACCCCCGGCTCACCCTGCTTTTCGTCTTCCGCGCGTAGCCTTTTTGCACCTGCTCCGTGCTCCTGCTCAGCCGCCGGCTCTGCTTTTTTTGCCCAAATCCTGCGGCTGTTTGCGGATTTTTTCTTAACTTTGCACAAATTATGCGCTATGGCCAACGTCCGTCCTAAAAAATTCCTCGGGCAGCACTTCCTGACTGACCTCAGCATCGCTGACCGCATCGCCGCCACTATCAACGACCGCCCCGACCTCCCGGTGGTGGAAGTGGGGCCCGGTACCGGTGTGCTCACCCGCGAACTGTTGCGCAACGGCCGCGACCTCACCGTCATCGAGCTCGACCGCGAAAGCGTGGAATACCTCCGCGCCGGCGGCGTCGAAGGCCTCGCACTCGACCGCATCATCGAAGCCGACTTCCTCCGGCTCGACCTCGCCGCCCTCATGGCCAACCGCCCATTCGCCCTCATAGGCAACTACCCCTACAACATCTCCTCGCAAATCTTCTTCCGCGTGCTCGACTACCGCCACCTCATCGAGGAATGCACCGGCATGCTCCAGCGCGAAGTGGCCGAGCGCATTTGCGCTCCCGAGGGTTCCAAGACCCGCGGCATCCTCTCGGTGCTGCTGCAGGTGTGGTACGATGCCGAGTACCTCTTCACCGTGTCGGAGCACGTGTTCAACCCGCCGCCAAAGGTCAAGAGCGGCGTGATTCGCCTGCGCCGCAACGGTGTCACCGACCCCGGGTGCGACTTCGCGCTGATGCGCACCGTGGTCAAAACCACCTTCGGCCAGCGCCGCAAAACCATCCGCAATTCGGCCCGCTCGCTGTTGCCTCCGTCCGTTCCGTTCCCTGCCGACCACCCCTTGGGCGCCTTGCGCCCCGAGCAACTTTCGGTGGCGCAGTTTGTGGAACTGACCAACCTAATCGACAGCTTGCGCCGCTAATTACCTCATCTCCAATCTTTAGGCCGAAACAATGAAAGAATATACTCCCGAATCGCTCGATTCAATCCGTCAAATAATCGCCCTCAAGGACCAAGACCAAGCTCGCGAGGTCCTTGCAGAACTCCACCCGGCCGACATCGCCGCGCTGTACCAAGACCTCGACTTGGACGAGGCCGAGTTCCTCTACCGCCTCCTCGACAGCGAAAAAGCCGCCGACGTGCTGATGGAACTCGACGAGGACGAGCGCGCCAAGCTGCTCGAAGGCATGTCGTCGGAATCCATCGCTCGTCAGCTCGAATACCTCGACACCGACGATGCCGTCGACCTGGTCCAAGAGCTCGACAAGGAAGACCGCGAAGAAGTCCTCTCACAAATCGAAGACGTGGAGCAAGCCGGCGACATCATCGACCTCCTCCAGTACGATGAAGACACCGCCGGCGGCCTTATGGGTACGGAAATGGTCGTCGTGAACGAAAACTGGTCCATGCCCGAGTGCATCAAAGAAATGCGCGCCCAGGCCGAAGAAATGGACGAAATCTACTACGTCTACGTGGTCGACGACGACTACAAACTCCGTGGCATCTTCCCCCTGAAGAAGATGATCACCCACCCCTCGGTGTCGAAAATCAAGCACGTGATGGAAACCGACCCCGTCAGCGTCAAAGCCGACACGCCCATCGACGAGGTAGCCATCGACTTCGAAAAATACGACCTCGTGGCCATGCCCGTGGTCGACTCCATCGGCCGCCTGTTGGGCCGCATCACCTTCGACGACGTCATGGACCAAGTGCGCGAATCATCCGAACGCGACTACCAACTCGCCTCGGGTATCTCCTCCGACGTCGACGCCGACGACTCCATCTTCGCCCAAACCAAAGCCCGCATCCCCTGGCTGCTCATCGGCATCGCCTCCGGCATCCTCGCCTCGCTCATCCTCGGCGGCTTCGAAGACCAACTCAAAGCCGTCACTGCCCTCGCACTGTTCATCCCAATCATCGGCGGCACCGGCGGTAACGTCGGCGTACAAGCCTCCGCTATCGTGGTCCAAGGCCTCGCCAACGGCTCCCTCGAAATCGGCGAGTTCGCCCGCCAGCTCGGTAAAGAAATCCTCATCGGCCTGCTCAACGCCACCATCCTCTCCGCAGTCATCTTCGCCTACAACCTCATCATGCTACCCAACGACTTCGCCGTCACCATCTCCGTGGCCGCTTCCCTATTCTCCGTGGTCATGTTCGCATCAATCCTCGGCACAGTCGTCCCACTCACCCTCGAAAAAATCCACATCAACCCCGCCCTGGCCACCGGCCCCTTCATCCAAATCTCCAACGACATCATCGGCCTGATCATCTACGTGAGCGTCTCCGGCCTATTCCTCAAATGGCTTGCCTAATGCTCTCCTTCGGTTCCGCTGAATTCTACGTCATCGCCGCCGTGATTGCCGCCGCAATCGTGGCCCTCACCGCCATCCCCTCGCGCCGCGGTGCCGCCGTCCTCACCACCCACCCCGGCACTCTCATCGACGAAGATTCCCTCCAACCTCCCGCCATCGACGTCGAAGTAGATGATGATATGCGTGTGATTATCACGCGCAGAGGCGTCGACTGCGTCGCCTCCGACGGGGCCGTCTCGCTGGCCGTCACCACCATCGGCTTCGACCTCACCATCGAAGAACGAATCACCCCCGGCAAAGGCCGACCCACACCCTGCTCCGCCATGTTCATCCTCACCGGATTCGGCGCCGAACGCTACCACATCCAGTACCGCAACTCCCACCTCGGCCTCCTCGCCGCTTTCTCCCTCCCCGTGCGCCAAGGCGTCAAAATCAACCGCCCCCTGCGATGAGCCTCCTCGCCAACCTCTTCAGCCTCCTCGCCCCGGCCGTCTGCCAAACCTGCGGCGCACCCTTGGTGCAAGGCGAACAATACATCTGCACCTCCTGCCTCGCTACAATCCAGCCCACCAACTACCACCTCCAACCCGCCCAAGACTGCCCCCTGCGCCGACGCCTCACCCGTAACGCTCCCATCGTCCGTTTCGCCTCGCTCTGCCACTACACCCACACCGGAATCGCCGCCCAACTCATCCGCCACGGCAAATACGACAACGCCCCACAGCTCATCACCTTCCTCGCCTCCCAGCTCTCCCTCCACCTCCAAGCCACCGACGTCCTCACCGACGTCGACCTCCTCATCCCCATCCCAATGTACTGGTTCAAACGCCTCCGCCGCGGCTACAACCAAGCCCAAATAATAGCCCAAACCCTCGCCCGTGACTTCGCCATCCCCATCTCCACCAACACCCTCCGAGCCACCCGCCCCCACACCTCCCAAACCCGCCAAACAGCCACCGGCCGCGCCGCCAACCTCCGCAACTCCTTCGCCCTCACCCCCCGCGCCCCCATCACCGGCCGCCACATAGCCCTCATCGACGACATCCTCACCACCGGCGCCACCCTCTCCGAAGCCCTCAACACCCTCCTGCCCGCCCAACCCCGCGCCATCACCATCATCACCCTCGCCGTCACCCCGCCCTAACCACCCCACCCCGCCTTTTCGTCTCCGGCTCCGACGCTTTAGCGTCGCTCTCGGCAAAGCCGAGAAACTCATCCACCATGCACGAAATCGGTCGAAGTGTACATGAAAATATGGTCTGTTCGACTGATTTCGTGCATTTTTTATTTGCGAATGTGGACGGGATTTGCTATCTTTGCGGCAGAAATTTGTTTTGTCATGAGTATGCTTTTTATTGGACGCGAAAAGGAGCAACAGCTGTTGCATCAGTATCTTAGCTCACCCCAGTCGGAGTTCATAGCCGTATATGGCCGCCGGCGCGTGGGCAAAACCTGCCTCATCCAACGGGTAATCGGCTCCGATTACGCTTTCTATGTGGCGGGGATGAACAATGTGACAATGCGGTTGCAGTTGGCCAACTTCATGGAGGGCATCCGGCGTGTAAATCCCAAAGTGGGGAAGGTCAGCTCGTGGCTCGAAGCCTTCATTGCCTTGGAAAGACACTTGGAGATGCTGCCGGCCGGGCGCAAGATTGTTTTCATCGACGAGATGCCGTGGATGGACACACCGCGATCGAATTTCATCAGCGGCTTGGAACATTTCTGGAACTCGTGGGCATCGTGGCGCGACGATATCAAACTAATAGTGTGCGGCAGCGCTACTTCGTGGATTATCAACAACTTAATCAAAAGCCGTGGCGGGCTTCACAATCGCGTCACTCACAAGTTGGCTGTGAAGCCGTTCACCCTACGCGAGTGCCAACAATACTTCGATGCGCGCGGCTTCCGGCTATCGCAGCGGCAGATTGCCGAGTGCTACATGGTGCTGGGCGGCGTGCCTTTCTATCTCTCGAAAATGGAGAAAGGCCAAAGCGTAGCGCAGAACATCGACCGCCTGCTCTTTGCCGACGATGGCGAACTACGCCACGAGTTCCTCACGCTCTATAACTCGCTGTACAAGAACGCCTCAGGTCATATCAAAATCGTCACCGCGCTCGCCTCGAAAGGCCGAGGCCTCACTCGCCGAGAACTGCTGATGCACACCGCCCTCTCCGACAACGGCAAGTTCTCGCTGATGCTTGAAGAATTGGAGAATTGCGGCTTCGTGCGCCGATACGTGCCCTATCTGAGCGCTACCCCGCGCCGCCGCGGCATCGACCGCAATGCCAGTCCCGACACACTCTTTCAGCTCATCGACCCGTTCACCCTCTTCCACTTCCAAATTTTCAACCACGCCACCACCGGCGATGCCAACTATTGGACCAACCACCAAAACTCCCACCAATTCACCACCTGGTCCGGACTCGCCTTCGAGATGCTCTGCCTCAACCACCTCGGCCAAATCAAAGCCGCCTTGGGCATCGCCGGAATAACCGCCAATGCCTACTCGTGGATTGGCAAAGGCGACGACCGCGCCGCTCAAATCGACCTGCTCATAGACCGCGCTGACCACACCATCAATATCTGCGAGATGAAATACTACGCGCGCCCCCACGCAATGACTGCGGCCGACCAAGCCGCCATCGACCACAAAGTAGCCACCTTCGCGCAAGCCACTAAAACCTCTAAAGCCCTTATAGTCACCCTAATAACCGCCGCCGAGTTACTCCCCAACCAATACTCCGACGGCATCCAAAAGCACCTCACCCTCGCGCAACTCTTCACCTAACGGTGCACGAAATCGGTCGAAGTGTACATGAAAATGTGGTCGCTTCGACCGATTTCGTGCACGGCGAACCCGGCGTAGAGCCTCTCCACTCTCCACTCTCACCTCTCCACTCTCCGCTACTCGGTGGGTTGCCAGCGGTAGAGGCGGTCGGAGGGGCGGATTTTGGCGGGTACCGCGATGGAGAAGGCATCGCTGAAACATACCGTCTCCGGATAGGCCACCTTCGTCGATTGAATTAAAAAAAACATTATTCTCTTGCATAATCCTTAAAAAAGTATTAACTTTGCACACGAAAAGTTCACCGTTTTAGTTGAACTATGAAAATAATTATGAAAAATCCTTCACCTAATATAGGACCGGGATCAGTCATCAAGGATGAACTCAAATCCCGTGGCATCTCACAAAAAGATTTTGCGAGGGCTATTGGTGTTGCCAAGTCTTATTTTAGTGATGTTCTTTCGGGGCGCCGACGTCTATCTCTTCAATTAGCGGAGCAGATAGAATCTTTGATTGGCATTCCATCGCGACAATTGATGGACTTACAAACAGCCGCAGACATCGTAAGGAAAGCGGAAGATCCAAATAAAGCAGCTGAATTGGAAGCAACTGAATTACTTGCCAAAATCAATCAATTCGTCTGCGTAAAATCGTTAGTAAGCGCTTTAAAAATTCGGGTGAAAACAGAGATTGAGAAATTGAATCTTTTACAATCTATTTATGGCATTGGTTCGGCTATCGAACGCGACTTGTACACCATCTCCAAAGGTTGCTTTAGAAAATCCGTCTTCACCGGTTTAGATGAGCGAATGGCTATGACATGGGTGCTAATGGCTGTCGCAGCGAGCAATATAAATAACCCTCTGGGCACTTTTGATCGAGAGTATTTGCCCTCTCTCTGCAAGGAGATTTCGAGTGTTTTGCACCGAAACATAAATACATTATTCCAGTTAGAACAGATATTATCTAAAGCCGGTATTGGGCTGTTAAGAATCAATAAGGTAGAACATGCCTCGATTGATGGCTTTTCCTTTTTCAGAAAAGGTGTACCTTATATTGCTATAACATGCCGATATGACCGAATTGATAATTTGGCATTTACACTAATGCATGAATTAGGCCATATTTATTTAGGACACACCAATTATGATGTTTCGAGCATAAATATTGATGTCCGCAGTTTCGATGATGAAGTCGTTGACGACAAAGAACTTGAGGCTGATCAATTTGCCGCCAACCACTTAATAGATCCTTTTATTTGGAAATGTGCCCCTAAAGTATGTTCAAACCCATGGATTATTCAATCTGCTTATACTCAATGGGCAAGAGCAAATAATCTCAATGAATGGATAGTTTTAGGACGGCTTTCTTTCGAAACCGGTATGTACAAATTTAAATCTGATGAAACCCGAAAAATTCATGGGGGAAAGGAGGTGTGCCATGAGATAATCTGATTATTCTGGCACAAACACAGCCCCATCTTGGCAGAGACAGGGCTGAAAAGTATCGGTGATACTATGTGCTTCCCGAGAGTCATTGGGCAAGCTGTTGCAAAGTTAGGTATATTATTCCTTTTTCACAACAGCTTCGCCCCCATCAGATTAATTTATTAACTTTTTTAACTACAATATGTTAAAAATCAAAATAATTCATAAACGCTATGGGAGGAAGAGGTTCTTTCGATTTTACAACTAACTCTATCCCGTTGGAAAATCGCCAATACGTTTATCTTGACTCCTTCAATGGAATTAAGATTATCAAAGGCATTACCATTAAGAATGGTAAGCCCCCGGTTATGTCAAACACCGCTAACACAGCATACGCCGTGTGGAGTGACACCGCAGCACGAATAAAACACATATTGTTCTATCGCGACCACATCCTCTACAAAGCAATCGATATTGAAGGTGAGGATTCGCATTGGCACAATGTGTCCATTGATTCGGCAACGGGTGTCATTGGTAGAACTACCCACAACAGAAAAAACACTTTTGAGCCTTCATCTTCTGAATGGAAGCTCGTTAAAGCCCTCGAAAAATGGAAAATAAAGTAATCCTGACTAATTGGGCTCCATCTGAGCCTGTGATTATGTCATCCGACTTAGGTTGGCATAAAACCGATTATCTTGATGCCGGATCTTACGATCCGCAAGATGTGTTCAACTTTTTCCTGCATCATTTTCACTCAATCGTTTTCTTCTATCCGGTTGATGGCAACTTCTACGAATTTTTTATGGAAGGATATCCATTCAAATTCTGGAAGATCATCAATAAATCGGAATGGGATGGAAAATGGATTGTGGAGAAAATTTCCTGGAACACCCACCAGCAGGGCGAAGTCTTGATGACTTTCGATGATGATACCGACCTTTGGAATTCTCTCAAAGTGAATGGCACGCCCATTGGAGATGTAATTGCTCAATCAATTATCGCTGAAATAACAATATGATGAGTGAAGCAAATCTTCAAATGCAGATTCCATTCTTAGTCGAAGAGTACCAACAGATTATCACTCCCCATAATAGAGGTATTATCCAAAGTAATTCGCAGAAACTCATTGGCAGCCATCGCACAGATGCAAAATATTCCCACCATTATTTCTCTCACTTGGGCGGAATATGCCTCGTTGGATTACTGCTTCAGCGGCATTATGCCTGGTGGTATTTATGCCATTAGCAATGTTGGAACTCAGAACAACGTCTTATCCAGGAAATTCTTCTTAACCGGCTTAAAAGAAGCTATCCGAGTACTTGAACCTCTTGGGTTGGTTATCTATGGTTACCCTTTGGAATATAGATTAGGCATCCCGACACGTTTTTACCCAAATCAAAACATCCAAAAGCGGCGTTCAAAACGCTGATTTGGCAATCTAAACTCGAAGAGGCCGCGTAGGACTAAGCTTACACGGCCTCTTTTTTTGCTGAAAGTCTACTCGGTGGGTTGCCAGCGGTAGAGGCGGTCGGAGGGGCGGATTTTGGCGGGGACGGGGATTGAGAAGGCGTCGCCTTTGCGGGCTACGGGCACGCTTTGGCAGTGGACTTGGATGTCGTCGACGGTGATCATCAGCGCGCCGGTGGTGGGGCCGGTGATGACTATTTCATCGCCCACGTGGAGTTCGCCGGCTTCCATAATGAACTCGCCCACGCCGAGGCGGGAGTAGTACTTCACGCCCTTGGCCACGTAGTGCTTGACGCGGGTGGCCGACGAGCCGTACTTGCTCGACCACTCGCCGAGGCGTTGGCCGAGGTAGTAGCCGTCCCAGAAGCCGCGGTTGAAGATTTTGGACAGTTGCTCGTCCCACGCGGCGATTTTCTCTTCGGAGTATGTGCCTTGGCAGATGGCGTCGATGGCTTCGGAGTAGCAGCGCACTGCGGTGGAGACGTACTCCGGACCGCGGGCGCGGCCTTCGATTTTGAACACGCGCACCCCGGCGTCGATCATCTTGTTGAGGAAGTGAATGGTTTTCAGGTCCTTAGGCGACATGATGTACTTGTTGTCGACGTTGAGTCGGTCGCCGGTCTCGAGGTCGGTGACCTCATAGCCGCGGCGGCAGATTTGTGTGCAGGCACCGCGGTTGGCGCTGGAGTTCATTTGGTGGGGCGAGAGGTAGCACTTGCCGCTGACGGCCATGCACAGGGCGCCGTGGCAGAACATTTCGATGCGCACCAACTCGCCGCGCGGGCCGCGGATGTCGTCGCGCTCGATGGCTTGGTGGATGGCCGTGACCTGCTCCATGTTGAGCTCGCGAGCGAGCACCACCACGTCGGCCCACTGGGCGTAGAATCGGAGCGCCTCGATGTTGGAGACGTTGCACTGGGTGGAGATGTGCACCTCCACGCCGCGGCTGCGGGCGTAAAGGATGGCGGCGATGTCCGAGGCGATGATGGCGGTGATGCCCGATTCGGCCACGGCGTCGATGATTTGGTGCATGTGGTCGATGTCGCTATCATACATTATAGTGTTGACAGTCAGGTAGGTTTTCACTCCGGCGGCGTTGCAGGTGGCGGCGATTTGGCGCAGGTCGTCGAGGGTGAAGTTGGCGCTGGAACGGGAGCGCATGTTGAGGCCTTCCACACCGAAGTACACGGAGTCGGTGCCGGCGGCGATAGCTGCGGCGAGGCTGTCGTAGCTGCCCACCGGGGCCATTATCTCGAAGTCGTGGCGTTGCATATATGAGTTAAATTTTGTTAATGTTTATATACACCAAAACCCGGGCGACCCGCAGGTCGTCAGGGGGCTGGTGTATCGATTGACTGCGGCCTGTGGCCGAGGCATTGCGATTAGTTGGCCGGAGCTTCTGCGGGAGCGGGTGCAGCTGCAGGTGTAGGAGTGGGAGCTTCGGTGCCGAATTGGTTGCCGGGAGCTGCAGGAGCGGGAGCTTCGGTGGCTTGGGTGCGGGTTTCAACACCGGTGCCGGCTTTGGGCATGGTGTAAGCAGAGGCGATGGAGAGCACTACCACTAAAGCAGCCAAGGTCCAGGTGGTTCGTTCCAAGAAGGTGTTGGTTTGGCGCACACCCATCATGGCACCGGCTTCGCCGAATTGCGACGACAGGCCGCCGCCTTTGGATTTTTGGATCAGAACGATGCCGATGAGAAGCAGCGACACCAATACGGTCAATACAATGATTACTACGTACATGTTTTAATGATTTATTATTGCTTTAATATTTTGTTTGTTAATTTTGGGCGTTTTGGGCGGGTGCATGCTGAGCGTTGATGATCAATTTTCGCAGAAAACGCAATTGGTCTGCAAAGTAAGCACTTTTTTTTGGATAATTCAAACTTAAATTCGAAATAATGTCGAAAGCGCGCTCATATCGGCCCTGTTTTATGAAAATTTTGGCCAAACTTTCGCTCAAGAGCGAATTTTCGGCGGGTTTAGCCTTGTGCGAGGGCCGTGCGGGCTTGGGCGGGCGGACAGGCTCGGCGGGAGCCACGGGAGCGGGCGTATCGGCTACCGGATTTTCGGCCAAGAAGGCATCGATGAGGGCGTCTTGGGTGCCTTGTTCGGCGGCCGCGGGCTTGGGTTCGGTGCGTGCCAACTGCTCGGCGTAGTCGGGCACGGGGTTGAAAATCATGCGCTCCAACAGGGCATCTTCCTCGGGGCTTTGGTGGCCGTAGGTGGCGAGGAAGGTGTCGATGGCGCTGTCGGTGGAGGGTCGTGCCGGCTCTTCCATAGGTGGGTAGAAGTCGGCAAAGGCAGCACCGGAGGGGTCGATGAAGTTGATAACGGCGCGAGCATCGCCTTGCAACAGGGCCACGCGCTGCTGCAGGCGGCGGCGTTCGTCGTCGGACAATGAGGCATCGTAGCGCAACAGCAACGCGGCGGCCACTGTGGCGGCCGGGCTTTGCGCATCGAGGCGGCGCAGGGTGGCGAAGTCCTCGGCACAGAGGGCTTCGGGATGCGTCGCAGCGCGTTGGAGTATGTGGCTAAGTGCACTCATTTTCAATTGATTACCAGTTGCCTAAGGTGGCGTTAAATATAAGGTCGACCAGCTCCTTGGTGATTTGCTGACAGAGGTCGTCCTGCACGTCGTTGAGCATGAGGGTGGCATCGAAGTCGCGGTAGGCCGAGAAGGTTTGGTCGATATTGTTTTTGTCGTTCTTTTCGTCGATGTATTTCACTCGCACAGTGATAGTTAGGCGCGTTTTCGAGGCGTAAGCGTCCTCGGTGACAGCCTGCGGGGTGAGGTCGTAGCCGGTGATTTCGCCTTCGATGCGGAGGTCGGAGGCGCCGTCGACCACTCGCAGG
>JBJEKG010000085.1:0-3599 GCA_051878535.1 Muribaculaceae bacterium | reverse complement strand
CGATTTGTAGGAAAAATGTTGATTTTTTGGGCGATGTGAACAATATTTCAATTAAAAGTATTATATTTGCAATCGAAATACAATTGATATGCAGATTATACGCAATAATATACGCGAAATCAGTTCCTTGTGCCAAAAGCATAAGGTGGATAAGTTGTATGCCTTTGGTTCGGTTCTGACACCGCGGTTCACAGATCAAAGCGATGTGGATATTCTTGTGGATTTCAACCCGGAGATAGACCACAATTCATACTCAGACAATTACTTTGAATTGTATTACGCTTTGAAAAAACTTTTTGGCCGAGATGTGGATCTTGTTGATGCTTCGGCGGTGAAAAACCCATATTTCAAGCAAGAGCTTGACGAAACAAAACTTCTGATTTATGGATAGAAAACTACGCAAATACCTCTCGGATATTCTATCTTCTATACTTGAAATAGAGTCGTTTATGGAAACTCGCCCAAAAGAATATGCTACGTTTTGTGACGATACTCTTTTCCGAAGAGGCGTAGAACGAAATATGGAGATTATGGGTGAGGCAATGAATCAAGCTTTGAAAATAGATTCAAATCTCCAAATAACATCGGCAAGGAAGATAGTAGATACTCGCAATTTTATTATCCATGCTTACGATTCTTTAAAACCTGATATTTTGTGGGGTATAGTAATCAATCACTTGCCGCTACTCAAAAGCGAGGTTGCTGCTTTGTTGGAAGAATAGCAATGCATGGGTATACCTCTCTACCCCTCTATACCCTCTATACCCTCTATACCCTCTATACCCCTCTCTACCCTCTCTACCCTCTCTACCCCTCTCTACCCTCTATACCCTCTATACCGTTCTTTACCTTGATACTTATGAAAAAAATTCTGTTGATTGCTTTGGCGGCGTTGCCGCTGGTGAGTGTTGGGCAGGTGCCGCAGCGCTCGGTTGAGATGTCGAATTTCCGTCAGCTGTCGGCCCCGGCGCCGATGCGCGTGGCGGCGTTGGAAGCTGATAACCCGGCTCCGTTGGAGAATGTGGTGGCTACGCTTTCTGCTGATTATAAGCACGTTACGTTGTCGTGGTCGCCGGCCTCCGAGGTGGGCGAAAGCGGCGGTACGGTCGACGTGAACAAGGTCGTTTACTACATCTTCGACGCCTTCGGCTCGTACTACGACCCCGCTATAGCCACCACCACCGAAACCTCCATCACCTTCGACTATTCCGACCTCGTCGGGCAGGATTTCGTGGCCTACCAGGTCACCGCCGGTGTGGACGAAACTTACTACTCGTTGGCCACCACCTCCAACGTGGTTGTGGTGGGTGAGCCGGCCGCGGCGCCGCTGTTCGAAGGCTTCGCCGACGCGCAGTTGCAGCAACAGTGGTTTGCCAACTCCGACGGCTACGTGGTAGCTACTATGGTGAAAGACAATGAGATAAGTGTCGACCTCGACTCCTCTGAATCGGCTTACCTCAACTCGGCCGAGGGCGACAACGGCCTGCTGATGGTGGTGCCCATGGAGGAGAATGCCTCGATGATATTGATGTCGACCAAGACGGCGTTGGCCGGTGCCTCCGACCCGGTGTTGGAGTTCAAATACCAAGGCAAGGGTGGGGTGGTCAACGTTTACGCCACCGCCGATGGCGCTGATTATCAGCTCGTTCACTCGGTCAACTTGCTCGAATCACCCGCTGAAGCTTGGGCGCTCTGCCGCGTGGACCTCTCGGCATTTGCCGACAAGCCATTCGTGCAATTCTACCTCGAAGTGGTGGGCGCGCACAACACTGCCGACCACGCTTACCGCGTGTGCTTGGACGACATCCGCCTGCGCCAACTTGCTGAGGATGTGCGCATTACCCACATCACGGCGCCAGCGCGCGTGGCCGCCGGCGAGAGCTTCACCGCCACCGTGTCCGTGCAAAATATCGGCACGAAAGCATCGCAACACACCCACGTGTTCCTGTTCGACCAACTCGGATTCGCCGGCGAGCAAATTACCGAGAGCTTTGCGCCGGAGCAGACCATGCAATTCACCTACGAGGTGCCGGCCGGCGTCACGGCAATCAACGGCCTTGAGCTGTCCGCTTCCTTGTTGCTTTACGGCGATGAATATAATGTCAACAATCAATTGACAAAGCACGTGGACGTGGCCATGCCGCAATGGCCCGCGGCAGAAGGGCTAACCGCCACTGACTTAGGTGATTACAAGGTGGCGCTGGCCTGGCAGGCACCCCAGTTCGATGCCACTGCAGCCGTGCGTCGCGTCGAGGACTTCGAAGACTCGCAGTATGAACTGTTCACCATCTCCAACTTCGGCGGCTGGACGCTCGTGGACCGCGACGGCAAGAAGACTTACACCTTCTTGCGCGACACCAACAATCCCAACCGCACCAAGCCGCAGGCGTTCGTGCTGTTCGACCCCGTGGCCGCCGGCGTGCCCACCGAATCGCTCATCGACGTGCCCACCCACAGCGGCGACCGCATGCTGATGGCCTTCAGCGCTCAAGGACAGAATGATAACTGGCTGATTTCGCCGCAGTTAAGCGGAGAAGCGCAAACCGTGGCCTTCTTCGCCAAGAGTTTCACCATCGCCTATCCCGAGAGCTTCGAGGTGCTGTATTCCACCACCGACACCGACCCCGATTCGTTCGTGAAGATTGATGCCGTGGACAACTATCCCGCCGACAACCGCGTGTCGGAAGATTGGACCGAGTACCGCGCCGCGCTGCCCGCCGGTGCGCGCTACTTCGCCGTGCGCCACACAGCCGACGACACCTACGCACTGATGCTCGACGACTTCACCTTCGACGCCGCCCCGATGCTGCCGGCCGACCTGCAAGTGCTCGGCTACAACATCTATCGCGATGGCCAACTGCTTAATGCACAACCTGTTGCAGAACTAACTTACACTGACACTCCCGGCTGGTACGGCACCTACTCCTACCAAGTGAGCGTGGTCTACAACCACGGCGAATCCGCCGCCACCCAACCCGTGGCCATCGAACTGAAGAAGGACGACGGCATCGCCGACGCTACAGCCGATGATGTGGAAATCACCGCCGCCGCCGGCATCGTCACCGTGACCGCTCCCGCCCCTATTGAGGTAGAAATCACCAACATAGCCGGCGTGGTGCTCTACCGCGCCACCGCCGCCACCCACCGCGTGCCCCTCCCCTCCGGCCTCTACATAGCCCGCGCCGCCACCCGCGCCACCACCCTCCGCCTGTAAAAGCCTCCCCCCGCCCGAAAGTGTGTCAAAAGTCCCGATGTGGCCGAACGTGCGCGGAAAAATCCACAGGACAGGAGATTTAACAGGAGGACAGGATATAATGAATTGAGTATCAATAATATAAATCCTGTCCTCCTGCTAAATCTCCTGTTCTCCTGTGAACCCTTTGCACGCTGTGCAGACTTTTGACACGGTTTCGGGTCCGGGGGTAGGCTTCGTTGGAAGCGGCTTTTCGGGACGCGGGTGATAGATTTTGCCGCGGAGGTGTATCTTTATAGGAAAATATTTTGCCAAGTGCGAAATTTTTACTAATTTTGTTTCAAATTTTCGACCCATCATCAATCGCCATCCAATTATGAGCAACTTCACACTTTCTGCAGGCACG
>JBJEKG010000084.1:0-3602 GCA_051878535.1 Muribaculaceae bacterium | reverse complement strand
ACAAAAAAGGCTCACCATACATCACCATCACCGAGGTACCCACCGAGAAGAATCCGGCACGTAAGGAGCGGCAGAGAGTATTCATCCACCGCGAGGACCTTAACAAGTTCGCGGCTGCCTTTGCTGAAGTAGCAAACTTCATCAATAGTTCAACGCAATGAATCGTTTCTTTTATGTTGCCACAGAAGATGGGTTTATCTTCATCCAGTTGAGCGTTTTCGATGCTCCAAAAGCGAGCGAAAAGGTGCATACGTTACCAAACGTTAAGGTGTAAAAATGGTGACCAAAATATTTGCGTAACTCGTTGAAAATCACGAAATTTGCATACATTTAAACCATAAGTCAAACAACAAAAAACCGCGATTATGAAAACTTTACAAGACCTCGAAAACCTCATCCCCACCCTCCTCCCCATCTTCAAGAAGCAAGTTATTGATAACTTCAGTCATCTTAGCTCCGACCAAGATAAAAGCACTGAATCTCTCTACTATGATAAAGATGGCTGGTACATCGAAATCTTCTATGAAGTAGATTGTGAATGGGGCTATGAAAGCGCTACTCGCGATTGTCCTTCGTCAACTTGGCTTGAAGACTTCTCTGCTGTCATCACTGAAGGCACCATCTCACACTACGACCGAGACACAGACGAGGAAGTTAACTTTACTGAAGGTGCTGTCGTAGACGTATTATATGAGACAATCGAAAAACTAATCAACGAATAAATGTCAATCAATAAGTTACCATTATGAAAGAAAAATCAACCAAAGGAGTTGCACAGCCTGTCGAAGAAACGAATGTTGAAGCAACCGAGCGCAATCTACGCTTCTACAATCGTGCCTGCGATGTGCCAGGCGATGCGCTCAAGAAAATCCAAGCCGGTCGCCTCAAAGGAATGAGCGATGTAAACCCGATGTGGCGAATGAAGCGAATGACCGAAATCTTCGGTCCTGTAGGATTCGGTTGGAAGTACACTATTGACCGCTTCTGGGCTGAAACCTACGGCGAAGAAGTCAAATGCTTCTGCAACGTGTCGCTCTACGTCCGTGACCCCGAGACCAAAGAATGGTGCGAACCCATACAAGGATGTGGTGGCTCTGCAATCGTAAGCATCGAACGCAATGGCCGCTACGTCAACGATGAAGGTTACAAGATGTCCCTTACCGATGCACTCTCCATCGCGATGAAACCTCTCGGCATTGGTGCCGATGTTTGGTATGGTGGCAAAGCCAACGGCCACAACGAAAGCAAGTATGAGCAATACACTCAAGGCCAACAGCAAGAAGCCCAAGTGTGCTACACCGGTGCACAGCTCAAGCAGGCACTCGCGGAACTCAATGAGTGCAAAACTCCAAACGACATTCAGATGCTCTGGACCAAATGGGCAAGTGCTACGCCTGTGATGTGTGCCAAAGGTTCCGAGTTCTACAAGGCCGTGGCAGAAAAGTCCAAAATAATTAACTCAATATGATACCTCTAATTCAATCAGCTGTGGTGTTCGATGAAGAGCACCACAGCTATTACCTCGGCGAGAAAAGGCTCGTAGGTATAACCGGACTAATCCACAACGTGCTCCATCTCGGAGAGTACAGCGATGCGTCCGACTTCGTCAAGAAGATAGCCATACCGCGTGCCGGCCAATATGGCTCCGCTGTCCACAAAGCCATCGAAACCTACGATGACCTCGCCATCAAGTGTACCATTTATCCCAACACATTCGGCTCTGTGCCGTGGGACGTCAGCCAAGAGTTGGAAAGTTACATCCAACACCGCAACGGCTTCATTCCATTGGCCAACGAGTATAACGTAACCGATGGAGATAAGTGGGCGAGCAACATTGATAACGTGTGGCTCCGCACAAGCACCGGCGGCATCTGGCTTGTAGACACCAAGACCAACAACTTGGATTACTATTCTCTTGATGGCTACGGACAACAAGGCTATTTCACCGACCACGCCGAAGCGCTGAAAGAATACCTGTCGTGGCAGTTGAGCATCTATGCAGTACTATTCGAGTCGCAGAACCCCGGCATGAAAGTTGAAGGCCTTGCCGCCAACTGGCTTCGCCGTGGGGATGCCGCTTTTTGGGTCATCGACCGCAAACCTGACGAAAAGGTAAAAGAGCTGCTCAACACGATGTGGACGATTGACGAAGATGGGAAGATACAGTACCACCATCCAAACCCATCGCTCATCGTTCCGATTTTTACAATGCCGGTTTTGCCTGTTGCAGCAACCACCACCGACATTCAAGTTGTCGGAGAGATAATCGTGCAAAGCATCACCGAGAACCTCCGCCGCTATGCTGAAGCAGAAGCAAACCTCAAAATGCTGAAGGCAGAACTGAAAGCGGCGATGGAAAAATACGGAGTGAAGTCGTTTAAGGCGCCGACGTTCTCAAGCGTTCTCGCCGCTGACAGCGAGCGAGAGACGTTTGACGTCAAGCGATTCAAGGAGGAACACCCCGACCTCTATCAACAATACGTCACCAAAAAAGTAATCAAAGGTGGATTAACTCTTAAACTAATTTGATATGATTAAATTTACAGCAACGGCACCGATTTACAGCATTACCCCTGTAATCGACATTCCGTCCAAGACTGGCGGAGCACCGTTCCAAAAACGCGAATTGTGGCTTGATGATTCGTGGACCGGTCAAGACGGCCAATCACACACCAGCTTAGTTGCCATCGAGGTAACCGGCCAAAAGATGGACTTACTCAACTTGTACGCGCCCGGTATGCGTGTCACAGTCGAAGTAGTCATCAGTGGCCGCGAAGTAAATGGCCGAGTGTATAACACCCTGCGTTTGCTCAACATCTCGCAGTCAGTACCTCAAACATACGCGGCTCCTGCAGCACCTACAGCACCTCAACAACCTGCATACGCTCCACAGCCTGCATACCAACCGCAAGCTGCACCTACCTACCCTCAACAGCCTGCTTATCCCCAACAGCCTGCCTATCCGCAGCCTGCTTATCCGCAGCCTGCCTATCCGCAGCCTGCTTATCCGCAGCCTGCATATACGGCAGCCGCTCCTGCTCAACCTCAAACTGAACAGATGCCTTTCTAAGCTATGGCTGATGCAATCTTGACCAAGCGCGACGGAGTAGTGACTATGGACAAGTCGTTCGACTATCTTTGCTCACTACTCCGTAACGGGGTCTACACCGTCAAAATCACTCGCAAGGTTGAGCCACGTACCATACCGCAGAACTCGTTGATGTGGATGTGGTACAAATGTATGGAAGAACACACCGGCACGCCCAAGGATGACATCCACGACTACTACAAGGCCAAGTTTTTGAGCCGACAAGTAGTAATCGGCAATCGATGGGTGACTATAGTCGGCAGTACCACCAGCCTCAACACCTTGCAGATGTCTAACTACCTTGAAAAGGTGAAAGCCGACGCTGCCACCGAGTTCGGCATTAACTTACCACTACCGGCCGACAAGCACTATCAAGCGTTTGTCGACGAGTACAAAATCCGATAAGCTATGATAATCGAAAAAGTAAAACTAACCCCTCGCGGTAAATTAGAAGTCACGGTACAACCGTCCGCATGGGCGTCGGGCTCTGAAAAAGGTAGCCGCGTCGGTGGGC
>JBJEKG010000083.1:0-3612 GCA_051878535.1 Muribaculaceae bacterium | reverse complement strand
CTACTCCTTTCAGCTCACAATGAACGACATTGCCTCGCTGCCCTTGCGGAATTTTTTGGCATAATCCTACATCCTCAAGGCACGTAATACCCAAGGCAACGCTTTCGTATGAATATGGCACCAACTGCTTGATTGCGCGCGCCGTAAGGCCCTCCAAACTTTGCACTTGCAAATGATATAGCAGCAAATATTGCGCCACGGGTGTCAATGTTTCAGCTCGCCTTCGGTTGGAAGTCCTTTCCATCGCCACCAGCATTGGCAAGTGGGCATATTTCTCGCTCATTATGAAATATACGCCCTTGTCCATCAACCTGTTGCGCTCGTATGTAGGACCCGGAAGGAGCATAAACACCGTGGGAAGATTAAACAATCGCGTTAAGCGTTGGCCGGTAATTGCACATTCCTTTGGCGTGGGATTCCCCCTCTTGGGCTGCACAAACAGCATTGACACGCCCTGATACGCTCCGTCATAGAACTGATATGCTAAATGCTCGCCCAAAGTAACGCCTTTCAACATATCCTTTGTGCGAGCCTCTATTCTTATCTTCCGGCCTAAAATGCTCACTTCCATTTTTGCTACATTTTAATAATCATTTAAAACGATGCAAAATTACAAATAATTTTCGCTAAATCAAATAGTTTTACCAAAAAGTTTTAGCTTAAAATCACAAAAAAAGCAACCATGCCGTAGCAGAACGTAGAATGAGTGCAAAAGGGAGGAAGTGCGCAGCCATGATATGCGGGAGATTTAGCCGTTGATGAAGCGGCGAAACCATTTCATGCGCTCGTGCTTGGAGATGTAGTAGATGACTATAGCTACCGAGAATGACATGGTGTAGCCAATTGTGGCAAACAGTACAAAGCCATCATTTTTAGGCATGAGTTTAATCAGTACCGCCAATATCAACATGTGCGATACATATATAATTGTACTCAAACTCCTGAGGGTGCGATATATAGGTACCGGCGGCAGTGATATATTCTTACAAATAATGAATAAGGCCGTTCCCGACAGTAGTGTCCAATAGTTGACATCTATAATAAAGCACAGAATTGCGGCAGTCAATAAAACCACACCTAAAAGCATATTATAAACTTTGCTTTTTATGTAAGTTTGATATTTACTTATCATCATACCGGTTGTTACATAGCCCAGACCAAGAAAAATGCCATTTCGAGTAGTCATAAACACATCGTTATACCATTCGATGGCGTCTTGTAAAGGAGGTGATAGCAAGTTGACATCGGCTTTATTTATGGCAAAGCCTAAAGCCATTAGAGCTAAGCCAATAAGCCAAATCACAGTCAAATTGCGCGCGCCATTTACAAAGCACCAAATGATAAATACAGATACCACCAAGGCATGTAAATACCATAATGGCCACGAGAAAGGAATTTCACCCACAAGGATTATCCTCTTCAATAGCACCACCTGATCGGGGCCATGGATTATGATTCCGATAGATAACGGCAAATAAACCACAATCCAAAATGCGTACATTATCAATACCTTTTTTGTGTAATCAATCATGATGCTTGAAGCGAAGTTGGAAGCCCTAAACTTTTCCCATAAAAAGAAACCGGAAGTAACAAAGAAGAAAGGGACTGCGCTATGTATTGTAAATAACACCACTTTAGAATATGAATGCTGATATAACGCGCCTATATGGATACAGACTACGCAAAATGCCATCAAAAATTTCATTATATCAATGAAATTCAACGACTTACCTATGGTAGAATCAATTGGGGGGGGTAAATCTCATAAGATGTTTATTGATATCAATTAGTGATTTATCTTACAAATAAAATACACTTTAGGAAAAGCCACGGCGAGCTGTGAACTCGCCGTGGCTGGGTATAATGGAGGTGGGGATTAGTGCTGGAGGTAGGTGGGGAGTTGGGCGGGGTCGAAGCTTGCGATGAACTCGGCGTGGCGGGTGATTTCGCTTGCTGCGAGGTTGACGTACACGTTGAGGGATTTTTCAAAGCTTGCGTTGGTGTTGGCGTCGAGCAGAAGCAGGTAGCTCATCACCAAGTTGCCGGCCATTTCCACGAGGCGGCGGGCCATGAAGTCGAGGTAGGTGGAATCGTTAACAGCGTTAACGTGTTCAACAGCAGCCACATACTTTTCGGTGAGGGCAGCGAGGCGGTCTTTGACGGCTTGGAGTTCGGGGCGCACTTCATTGGCGGCATAGCTATCGATGAGGGCTTTGTAGGTGCCGGTGGTGACGTGGCGGATTGCAGCAACCACTTGCAGCTGGGTGGTGCCTTCGTAGATAGAAGTGATGCGTGCGTCGCGGTAGAGGCGTTCGCAAGCGTAGTCCTTCATGAAGCCGGAGCCACCGTGGATTTGGATGCAGTCGTAAGCGTTTTGGTTGCAGTATTCGCTGCCGAGGCCTTTGGCCATGGGGGTGAGGGCATCGGCCAGGCGGTTGTATTGCTTGCATTCCTTGCGTTCCTCGGGGGTGAGGGTGCGTTCGCGGGCGATGTCTTCGAGGGCTTTGTAGAGGTCGACGTAGCGGGCGCATTCGTAGAGCAAGGTACGGGAAGCGTCCAATTTGGCTTTGATTACGGAAATCATTTCAGCCACAGCGGGGAATTCGATGATGGCTTTGCCGAATTGGCGACGATCCTTGGCGTAGGCGAGGGCTTCGCGGTAAGCGATTTCGGAGCAGCCAACGCTTTGAGCGGCGATGCCGAGGCGGGCGCCGTTCATCAGGGCCATTACGTATTTGATAAGACCCATACGGCGCGAGCCGCAGAGTTCGGCGGGAGCGTTCTTGTAAACGAGTTCGCAAGTGGGCGAGCCCTTGATACCCATCTTGTTTTCGATGCGGCGCACGGTCACACCACCATTGCGTTTGTCGTAGATGAACATTGAGAGGCCGCGGCCGTCTTTGGTGCCTTCTTCAGAGCGGGCGAGCACCAAGTGGATGTCGCTGTCGCCGTTGGTGATGAAGCGCTTAACGCCGTTGAGCACCCAAGTGCCGTCCTCTTTCTGAGTGGCGCGGAGCATGACGGATTGGAGGTCGGAACCGGCATCGGGTTCGGTGAGGTCCATCGACATGGTTTCGCCTTCGCACACGCGGGGAATAAAGCGGGCACGTTGGTCTTCGTTACCGAATTCGTAGAGGGTTTCGGCGCAATCTTGGAGGCCCCAGAGGTTCTCGAAACCGGTATCGGCACGCGACACGATGTCGGCGGCCATGATGTAGGGGGTGATGGGGAAGTTCAAACCACCGAAGCGGCGGGGCATAGCCATGCCCATGAGGCCGGCCTGACGGCAGGCTTTGAGGTTGTCGACGGTAGCCGAAGCGTAGTGAGCGCGGCCATCGGAGCAGGAAGCGCCTTCGTGGTCGACGGATTCGGCATTTTCGGCGATGATATTGGCGCAGATGTCGCCAACGACTTCGAGCACGCGGGTGTAGTTGTCCATAGCGTCTTCGAAGTTGAGGGGAGCGTAGTCGAATTGTTCGGCATCGGCAAAGTTGCGCTCTTTGAGCTCAACGATTTTGCGCATCATCGGGTGGTTGAGGTGATGCAGCAGGTCGGGATTATCTGTAAAAAAGTTAGCCATGGCTATTACTTGGAGTTCTTCTTGTAATACTT
>JBJEKG010000082.1:0-3627 GCA_051878535.1 Muribaculaceae bacterium | reverse complement strand
TTTACGTTTTTACGTTTAGTTGTCACGAATCTATGTTTTAAATGAAAGAGCCGTGTACATAATCGGAATATAGCTTTCCGAATGTGCACAAAAACCCGCAGACATTTTTTGTTGGTCAAAAAGGAGAATTTATTGGTGGATTTGTCGTATAATGGCAACTTTTTAAGTTGGGGCGCGTTTTAGTAGTGTAAATTTTATAGGACAGGCGTAATGAATCGATTGAAGTTCATCCTCTTTATTATAATGGCCGTGGCAGCGGATTTTTCCGCGGTCGCACATGTCTTTGCAGCTGATTCGCTGTCGATTGCTTTGCCTGAAGATGTGCCGGATTCATTACACTTGGAGCCGGTAGTGCTGGTGCCGAGCACCGGCCATCAGCCGCTGTCGCCTTACGCGCTACCTTACACCCGCGAGGCGGTGCAGAAAGACTGGCATCGACTGTGGCAGAACACGGCCGTGCTGTCGAGCGCCTTCGTTGGCACCCTGCTGGTATTGGAGTGCCTGCCCGAAGGTGCCACCGCCTGGAATCGCGAGGAGATTCAGTCGGTGCCACCGCTGAAGCGTTGGTATCGTAATATATTCAAGCGCGGGCCGGAATGGGACCACGACAATGCTATCTTTAACTATATCCTTCACCCCTACGCCGGGGCGGTGTACTTTATGAGTGCGCGCTCCTGCGGCTTTTCCTATCAAGAATCGTTGCTGTATTCCGCAGCGGTGTCAACTATTGGTTGGGAGTTTGGCATCGAGGCATTTATGGAACGGCCATCGTATCAAGATTTGGTAATCACGCCGGTGATAGGCAGCCTCATTGGGGAGCTGTGCTATCGCGGCAAGCGGCAGATTATGGACAACGGCTACCGGTTGTTGGGTTCTGCGGTAGTCGGTCACATCGCGGCCATATTGCTCGACCCGGTGAATGGGGTGTTGGATTTATTTCGCGGCGACCCATCGCGCCGCAACTACAGCGCCCTGACGCTGCAACCCAACGCCGTGGCCCTCACCATCGTTTTCTGACCTTTCGTAATTTTTAGGCGTTATTTTATACAAAAAGTCGACCTGCTATTGGGAGATTCCGAAATATTTGCTAAATTTGCAGAAAATAGTGTTTACAAACCTCTTAAAATTTAACAAATATGAGTGAACTACCTCCTGCTTTACACATTTTGGCCGACGGTCAGCAAGTCGGCAATTTTATTGTGGACCAATTTATCCACGATGGATTATTGTGCCAAACATATCGCGTGCGCGATTGCCATGGCGAATCGTATTTTTTGAAACTGTTTGATTTAGAGCGTGCTAAAGGGTCGATAAGACCCGACAACATACGCGAGATTATATATTCGCGCGGCTTTAACCATCCCAACGTGGTGCATTACCGCACCGATGGCACCTTCGAACTCAACGGCCGCTCGTATCCTTACTTGGTGTGCGACTATTTCAGCGCCCGATTGCTGAGTGAGCCGATTTTGGCCGGCCGCCTCTTCGATGTACCTGCGGCCTTGGACATTTTCCGCAAGATACTATGCGGCTTGCAGTATCTCCACTCGCTGAATTTGGTGCACAACGACATTACTCCGCGCAATGTGATGTACGCCCCCGAAACCGGCGAGGTGCGCATCATCGATGCCGGACACATTTCGCGAGCCAACTCGCGCGAGGACAAATATTTGGAAGAAGACCTCACTCCGGCTTACCGTTCGCCCGAATCCTTCCGGTTGATTTCCTCGCCCGTAGGCGATGTGTTCTCCGCCACCGCCGTACTTTTTGCCATGCTCACAGGCAAAGCGCCCTGGGCCGAGTTCCTGCCCGCCGACGGCAACAAAACCGGAGTGCACATTGCTCGCAAGCATCGCCTCGATTTGAGCGTCATCCCCAACCTACCGCGCTACGTGGCCGACATTCTCGCCGGCGGCTTGGAAATGCATGCCGACCGCCGTCTCACCATCGAGCAGCTCATCAAGGCCATCGATTCCGCTTCCTCACCCACCGAAGAGGACAACACCCCCTCGGCCGACGCCGTCAAGCCGGAGAAATTCGGTATGCAGCGCCAGTGCACCGCCTCCAAGGAGGCCGAGGCCGATGCCGACGTGGTCACCCCCTCGGGCAAAGGATTTGCCGACGTGGCCGGCATGGACGACATCAAAGAAATGCTCCAGCGCCGCGTGCTCTTCGTGCTCAAAAACAAGGAGCGTGCCGAGAAGTACCGCCTCACCCCGCCCAACGGTATGCTCCTCTACGGCCCTCCCGGCTGCGGCAAGACCTACTTCGCCGAAAAGTTCGCCGAGGAATCCGGCTTCAAGTACAAGATTATCAAGGCATCCGACCTCGGTAGCATATACGTGCACGGCGGCCAAGGCAAAATCGCCGAGCTCTTCGACAAAGCCCGCAAGCAAGCGCCCATGATTATCTGCTTCGACGAGTTCGACGCCATGGTGCCCAACCGCTCCTCGCGTTCGGCCGAGAACATCTCCGGCGAGGTCAACGAGTTCCTCTCGCAGCTCAACAACTGCGCCAAGCACCAAATCTTTGTAATCGGCACCACCAACAAGCCCGAGAGCATCGACCCCGCCGTGCTACGCAAAGGCCGCATCGACCTGTCGGTCTACATCCCCGCACCCGACCTCACTGCCCGCAAGCTCATGTTTGAGCTATACCTCAAAGACCGTCCCTGCGCCGAAATCAATGCCCAAGCCTTGGCCGAAGCCACCAACAACTACGTGGCCTCCGACATTGCTTTCATAGTCAACGACGCCGCTCTAATCGCCGCCCTGCGCGATGAGCCCATCTCACAGCAAATGCTCTTGGAGTGCATCGCCTCAACTCGCCCTTCACTCAACGAAAAACTCCTGCGCGACTACGAAAATTCGCGCAAAAAATTTGAAGACACATCGGGCATCGAAGTTCGCCCGGCAGTTGGCTTCAAACAGTCATAAACCACTATTTGTTAAACACTTAAAAAATTTGAAACTATGGATCTGTACAAAAATTGGCTTTACGAAAACGGTGTGAAATACGAAGAAAAGGACTACGGCCTGTCGTTCAAGTATCAAGGTGGCTACTTCATCATCGGCAACAATGAAAACGACCCCCAATACCTCAACATCATCATGCCCGGCATCTTCGACTTCGCCGACCACCCCGATGTTCCCCGCGAAAAAGTGCTCGAAGCCATGAACAAAATCAATGCCCAATACAAAGTGGCCAAAGCCGTGTGCGATGACGAAGACGTGTGGCTCACCACTGAAATCTTCATCGACTCCACCCCCGACATCGAAGACTTCATGGAACGCCTGCTCAACATCCTCCACCAATCCCGCTTGGAATTCTTCCAATACATCCGCGAATAATATCTGACACAACTCTCGTTACGCAAGCAGTGCGAAGCAGCCTCTTTGCGGCGCTTCGCACTGCTTTAGTATTCAAAACCCCGCCCGTTGCCGGTTTACAGCCAGCCGCAGAGGTGGAGCAGCGTCGGGGTGAGCAGGGTGGTGAGGATGCCGTTGATAGTGAGGGCCACCCCGGAGAAGGCGCCGTAGCGGTCGGAGATGGTCATGGCGCGGGATGTGCCCACGGCGTGGGCTGCGGTGCCCATCGACAAACCTTGGGCGATGGGCGAACCGATGT
>JBJEKG010000081.1:0-3642 GCA_051878535.1 Muribaculaceae bacterium | reverse complement strand
AAACCAAGAAGAAATGAGCGCAACGAACACAAATACTCCCGGCGGCACCACCACCTCCAAAACCCGCAAGAAGGCTGCGACGAAGGCCAAGACGGCGACCGCTCAGCCCCTCAGGCAGAGCCGTGCCGCGCGCATCTGGCGCCGATTCTACCGCTCGGCGCTGATGGTGCTCACATTCGTGAGCGCATTAGGCTTGGGTATCGCCTCGTTTGGCGGCCACGGCCATCCGTCGGTGTATCCCGGCGCGTGCGTGATGGTGATGCTTTTCCCCGGTTGGCTCTTGGCCATGATAGTGATGACCGTGTTAGACACCATCTGGTGCCGTAAAGCCTTGATAATATGCGTGTTGGCATACGCCGGATGCATTCATGCCATCTTGGACTTCACCCCGCTCAATGTGGGCAAAGTAAAGGTGGCCGAGGGTACACCCACATTCACCATGTTGAGCTTCAATGTGCAAAATTTCGAGAGCCGGTCGAAAGAATACCCCGATAGCTGCAACCCGGCCATCAGCCACATTTTAGCGGTTGATGCCGACGTGGTGTGTGTGCAAGAAGCAGTACCATTGGCCTACGGCGACTGGGGATCGGTGAAATTTAAGGGTAGCCAAATCGATAGCCTCTACAATCGCTATCCATACATTATTATAAATAGTGGTCAAATGATGTTTCTGTCGAAGTATCCGGCGGAAGCGATTCACACCGGCAGCGCCTCGCGCTACAATCGCATTGCTCTGGCGCGAATCAACGTGGAGGGGCGACTTATCACCTTGGTCAACGTTCACTTGCAAAGCTATCAGCTTACCAAAGACGATAAGCAGCTCTACCAAGACATCGCCTCGCGCGAAACCGACAGCATCAGTGTGCGCGAGGGCATGGGCATGGTGCGCACTCAGTTGCTAAGCAAGATTCAACGGGCTGCTGAGCGCCGCGCCGGCGATGCCGAACGTATGATCAACTATATCAACCACTTCGGCGGGCCGAACGTGATTGTCACCGGCGATTTCAACGATGTGCCCGGCTGCTACACACTCCACCGATTGGCAGATGCCGATATGCGTCAAGTATATCCCGAGGTGTGCTTCGGCCCGGCCATAACATACTACGTCGACAAGTTCTACTTCCGCATCGACCACGTGCTCTATCGCGGCTGCCTCAAGCCCTTGGATATGCATATTGGCGGCTCGCATGCCTCCGACCATCTGCCCATTCTAACCACTTTTGCACTCACCGAATAGTGAAAAATAACTAATGTGTATGCCAGTTTGAAAAATTTTTGCTAAATTTGTGGGATAAAACTGAAATTAGCCCCAAATGAGTAAAATACGTCACCGCATAATAGCAATCTTAGTGGCCATGGCATGCAGTGTAGCACTGTGGGCCGGCGACACTATACTGAATATACCGCGCGAGGAAGCAACCACTATCGGCATCTATGTCAAGGACTTACGCACCGGCGAAGTTGTGGTCGACCACAACTCGCAGTTGGCGATGACGCCGGCGAGCGTCACCAAATTGTTCACCTCGGCTGCGGTGATGATTCACAGCGGCATCGAGGCGCAGTTCGCCACGCGCGTGTACCTGAGCGGACGGCCGAACGCTTCCGACCGTAGCCGCTGGGACGGCGACTTGGTCATCGCTTCTGTGGGCGATCCCTCGTTGGAGCACGGCGAATTCCCCGACAAGTTGGGCTTCTGCGATTCAATCATTGCCAAGCTCAGCGCCATGGGTATCACCGGCATCAGCGGTCGCATCCTCATTGAGGAATCGCTGAGCGATGCCGGGCCGATTGGGACGTGGGAATGCGAAGACATCCCATGGCCATACGGAGCCGGATTGTTCGGCTTCAACTATGGCGAAAATTATGTGAAAGTGTACCCGAATAAAGGTGTAACTGAGCCGGAAAGCACGTTGAAAATCAACGTGGTAACGTCGCGCGGCACCACCGATTTGCGCCGCGGCTTCGATTCAGACCGGCTCACCGTGGTTATCCCTCGGCGCAAGCGTCGTCAAGCAGATTTCAGCATGAATACTACGCTCAATGACCCCGCAGCCATGTTTCGCATGTTGCTAACCAAGCGTTTGGGCGAGGCCGGTATTTCCGTTGGCGGCAAAACGGTTGATGGTGGCAATAAATGTGAACTTTACACTCACTTTTCACCCACTTTCGGCGAGATATTATACGTAACTAACAAGGTGAGCGACAACCTCTTAGCCGAAGGCATGCTCCGCACTTTAGCACCCGACAGCTGTCGCGAAGTGTGTCTGCAAGCCGAGTTGGCGATGCTCGATTCCGTGGGCATTTCCACCGACTGCTTGGACCTGTTGGACGGTAGCGGCCTCACTCGTGCCACCTTGGCACCGCCAATCGCAGCCGCCAACCTCTTGGAGGCCATGCTCTACACCGAGTATGCCGACTTATTCATCGACATGCTGCCGATTGCGGGCGTGGACGGCACGCTCAAAACCTTCGGTGAGGGCACGGCGTTGCAAGGTCGGGCGGCAATGAAAACCGGCTCGATGCGCAACGTGCAGAATATGGCCGGGTACTTGCTCGACAGTGAGGGTATGCCCACCCACGTGGTGGCGGTGTTCGTCAACGGCTTCTTATGCAAACGTGCCGACTTGCGCACCGCTATTGCTAATTATTTAGTGCAATTCATTGAAACAGAATAAGATATGGATATACAACGACTGATTGAACTCAATATAGAAATCGAGGGCGCGTTGCGCGTGTACGGCGAGCGCGGCAGCGCCGATGCATTGGCTATCGCCCGCGATAAAGCACAGCAGCTCAACGAGTTGCTATGTGAACAGGAAGAGCCGGAGGCTGAAGTCTGCGATGAAGCAACGCCCACAGTGCCGTTTGTAGTCAACGCGCCGCAAGAGCCGGAGCAAGCACCAATGGATGAACCTGTGGATGAGGGCCTTACGCCCACGGTCACAGACCCGATAACCGTGGCTCCGGCTGCGGAACCCACCATCGCTCCCGTCTATACCCCCGAGCCGCCCGTAGAGCCGCAAGCCCCTGCGCCCCTGCGCCGTATTCCCATTCGCAACTACTTCACTATCAACGATAAATACCTCTTCCGCCGCGAAGTGTTCGATGGCGACGAACAAGCGTTCGAGGACACGCTCGACCTCTTCGAGGCCATGCACTCATTTGCCGAGGCTGAGGAATACTTCTACGATGACTTGGCGCTCGACCGCGAAAACCAGGACGTGAAAGCATTCATGAGCATCGTGCAGAATTATTTCAAACGATAATGGCCGGTAAGTTGTACATAGTACCCACGCCGGTGGGCAATTTGGCAGACATGACACCCCGCGCGGTGGAAGTGTTGCAGGCGGCCTCGCTGATTTTGGCTGAGGACACGCGCACCAGCGCCGTGCTGATGCAGCATTTCGGCATCACCACACCGATGCAAAGCTACCACAAGTTCAACGAACACGACTGCTCCGCGCAATTGGCCGAGCGCATCGAAGGCGGCGAAACCATCGCATTGGTGTCCGATGCCGGCACCCCCGGCATCTCCGACCCCGGCTTCCTCATCGCCCGCGAATGTCGCAACCGCGATGTGGAAGTGGTCACCTTGCCCGGCCCGACAGCCTTCGTGCCGGCGCTGGTCAATTCCGGCTTGCC
>JBJEKG010000080.1:0-3668 GCA_051878535.1 Muribaculaceae bacterium | reverse complement strand
AGTCAGTCTGCTGCGGCAAGCTGCTACACTATTGGCAATCTATTGAATCTAAATAAATTAAGTAAGTATTCCTGACGATTCTCCTATACTCTTGAATTTTTTGCATACGTTGGCTATTCGTTGTCCCATTAGAGTGGCGGTATAGCGTGTACGAGAATTAGTTGGGTAGCTGATGCTGCGGGAAGTAGCGCCGAATAAGCACGATGTAAACCGCTGATAATGTGACGATTACGGCAGCTAAGTACGCGTAGCCGTATTCGGGCGCGATGGGCAGTGCGCCCACGTTGATGAGCAGTTGCACGCCCACGTAAATCGATGCGGTGAGCAGGTGCGGCAAGCCCTCTTCGGCATCGGCGTAAACAAAGCCCTCAGTCAGGTAAACCCCGCCGAATCAAAGCGGAGCAGCACAGCAGGCGCAACAGGTCGCTTTGCTTCATTATTTTTGTTAGTTTAATCATGACCGAACTAATGAACTTAGATTCAGAGCGCCTTTTTAACGATATTAATTCTATCATTATCAATGGAAGGCGGCAGGCATTTGGTGCAGTAGGCCAAGTGGCAATCGCTACGTATTGGAATATTGGACGACGCATCGTTGAAGAGGAACAACAAGGTGAAGCTCGTGCACAGTATGGGGCAAGGTTAATTGCAGACCTTGCCGAACGACTGTACGCTCTCTATGGCAACAATTACAGTAAGCGAAATTTGCAATACTATCGCAAATTCTACTTACTGTTTCCGAGTTTTGAAAAAGTGAACGAACTCGTTCACAATTTGACCTGGACTCATATTCGCCGTCTTCTTTCGGTCACAAATGACGCAGCACGTGAGTGGTATTTAATCCACTGCTCAAAAGATATGTGGAGCACAACCACCCTCGATCGCAACATCGCCTCGCAGTACTACGAACGAAGGCTTGCCGCACAACGCACAAATCCCAACGAGGTTCCAATCGAGGCAATTGCGCCATTCAACGAGAAAGATCCGCTGGAATATATCAAGAACCCTATGGTGGCCGAGTTTATGGGATTCAAACGCGATCAGAGGTATAGCGAATCTCAACTTGAACAGGCGCTTATTGACAATCTTGAGAAGTTTATTATGGAGTTGGGCCGTGGATTTGCATTCGTTGAACGCCAACAACATATAACCACAGAACTAAGCGACTATTATGTCGACCTCGTGTTTTACAACTTCAAAATGAAACGGTTCGTCATTTTTGAACTCAAGACTCACCCTATGACGCATCAAGACATCGGTCAGCTTGATATGTATGTGAGGATGTACGACGACCTCGTTAAGGGCAATGATGACAATCCAACCATTGGTATTTTATTGTGCACCGACACGGATAAGACCGTTGCCCGCTATTCTGTACTAAATGGTAGCGAGCAGCTATTTGCGTCCAAGTATTTAACATATCTTCCCACCGAAGAGGAATTGCGACGCGAAATTGAACAGCAAAAAGCCAACTTCTTGCTTAACAATAGCATAGAGACACCACCTTCAAAAATATAATAAACAATGAAGGATGGTGAGTCAAATGTTGTCGTTGTCCCGTTTTTTGCGGGCGTAGCGGGTTGGGCCTCAGTCAGGTAGCTGATGGAGCGGGAAGTAGCGCCGAATGAGAATGATGTAAGTTGCTGATAGTGCGGCGATTACAGCGGCTAAGTATGCGTAGCCGTAGTCGGGCGCGATGAGCAATGCGCCCACGTTGATGAGTAGCTGAATGCCCACGTAAATTGATGCTGTGAACAGGTGCGGCAGGCCCACTTCGTTGCTGAGGATTTGGTACAGGTGCATGCGGTGCGCGCGCCAGATGGGACGGCGCAGCAGAATGCGGTGGACGATGGTGAGGGCGGCATCCACGCCGTACACGGCCACGAAGGCCACGAAGCGCAACGAGCCGTCGGCTGTCATCAGTTCGGCCAACAGATAAAAGGCGATGGCGGCGGCGGTGATGGAACCCACATCGCCGGCAAAGCAGCTCGGTCGCGTGCGGAAGTTGAAGAAGGTGAACACGATACAGGCGGCCAACGTGCAGAGTGTGAGCGTGTTATACTCTTGACCGAGGAGATGCTGCGCCGCAAGCAACGTGAGCATCAGCAGCAGATTATACCCGGCGGCGAGGCCGTTGATGCCGTCCATGAAGTTGCACGCGTTCACAAAGGCCAAGGCCGGCACCAGCCACCACAGCGAGCATCCGGCGGCATGCAACACAACTCCGACTGCTACCGCTTGCACCGCCAAGCGCAAGGGTACGCTCTGCGACCGCAAGTCGTCGGCAAAACTGATTGCCGCCAAGGCAGTTAGCCCACCGAACAGCCACCAATTCACCGGTGCGGCCATGAGCACAGCCACCACGGCCGCCACGTAGAACACGATGCCGCCGCCGATGACCGTGGGCCGCCGGTGCGAATCGCGCTGATGACACGCCGACACAGCCCCGATGGCGCGAGCGAACCGCATGTACAGCGCTTCGACAGCCACCAAGGCAATCAGCAATACTATGTAAGCCACAATACTCATTTTCGCCACAAAATTAGCTAACTTTTCCCAACTACGCAAGCCTTTCCCCCAAAAAACGCCCAAATAGCGATGGTAGTATACCCTGTTATAGGTATTTTTCGCAAAAATTTGGTTTTAGCGGCCGATTTTGATAGGCTATTTGCATATTTTTTTGTAATTTTGCACTCGCATTTAAAATTATTGTAAACACAATGGCACAGAAACCCTCCATCCCCAAAGGCACTCGCGACTTCTCACCCGCCGAAATGGCGCGTCGTAACTATATTTTCGACACTATCCGTTCCGTTTTCCATCTGTTCGGCTATCACCAAATCGAAACGCCCTCGATGGAAAACCTTTCGACGTTGATGGGCAAGTATGGCGAAGAGGGCGACAAGCTGCTGTTCAAAATACTCAACTCGGGCAACTTCCTCGCCGGCGTTGACCCCAATTTGCTCAGCGAGGAAACATTCCTTAAGCTCACTCCGCAAATAGCTGAAAAGGGTTTGCGCTACGATTTGACCGTGCCCTTTGCGCGCTTTGTGGTGCAGCACCGCAACGAAATCCAGATGCCGTTCCGCCGCTTCCAGATTCAGCCGGTGTGGCGCGCCGACCGTCCGCAAAAGGGCCGTTACCGCGAGTTCTACCAGTGCGACGCCGACGTGGTGGGCAGTGATTCCTTGCTCAACGAGGTGGAACTGCTCCAACTCATCGACGAAGTGTTCCGCCGCCTGCGCATCCGCATTGCCATCAAGCTCAACAACCGCAAAGTGTTGGCCGGCATCGCCGAACTCATCGGCGCTCCCGACAAGATGATTGACATCACCGTGGCCATCGACAAAATTGACAAAATCGGCATCGAAAAGGTGAACGAAGAACTGTCGGAACGCGGTCTCTCGGCCGAATCCATTGCCGCTCTGCAACCGATTCTGCAAATCGACGGCACCGTGGCCGAACGCCTCGCTCGCTTGGAAGAACTGCTGCGCGACATCCCCACCGGCGCTCTCGGCGTGCAAGAATTGCGCGAAGTCACCGAGCAAACCTTGGCCCTCGGCTTGGATGCCGAGTTGGACTTGGACGTGTCGTTGGCTCGCGGTCTGAACTACTACACCGGCACCATCATCGAGGTGAAAGCCCTCGACTTTGCCATCGGTAGCATC
>JBJEKG010000079.1:0-3673 GCA_051878535.1 Muribaculaceae bacterium | reverse complement strand
GGCAATGTAGTCGTCGGCACCGATGTTAAGTCCCATCACCTTGTCGTCTTCGTCGCCCAAAGCCGAGCAGAAGATGATAGGGATGCGGGCGGTGGCCTCGTTGGCTCGCACTCGCTTGGCGAAGTCGTAGCCGCCGATTTCGCCCATCATGATGTCGACCAACATCAAGTTGAACGCGGTCAGCTCCATGGTCAAGGCTTCCTCGGCCGACAGAGCCGTGGTCACCTCATAGCCCGCGCTCTCCAAGTTGAACTTGAGTATCTCGCAAATTGCTTCTTCGTCGTCGATAACAAGGATTCGTTGCTTCATATTATATTATAGTGTAGATTTGATTTCATAACCGGCGGTGTCGGCGGCTATCACCAAAAGGCCGCGAGCACCGGCACGTTGGAGCATGCTCATTGCGCTGTCGGGATGCATCACCATGCACGCTGTGGCCAGGGCGTCGGCTTCCACGCAGGTGGAGCACACCACCGTGGCGCTGAGAGTGGTGGTGCGCACCGGATAGCCCGTGCGAGGGTTGATAGTGTGGCCGTAGACCACGCCGGTTGAGTCGGTATGGTAATTGCGATAGTTGCCGGAGGTGGCCACGGCCTCGTTGTGCAGCTGCAGCACCGTCACCGCACTGTCGCCGGGTGCGGTGTCGCGCTGCGGAGCGTCGACCATGATTCGCCACGCTTGCCCGTGAGGATTGCACCCGCTCACCACCACCTCGCCGCCGATTTCCACCATGAAATCGGTGACACCGTTGCGCTGCAACATAGCCGCTACGCAGTCCACCCCATAGCCCTTGGCGATGGCCGAGAAGTCGAACTGCACATCAGCGCGCGGACGCTGCACCCGGTGCTCTGTGATGCTGCACCGGTCGAAGCACACGCGCTCCAATGCCGCGGTCACTGCCGCCGAATCGGGTATGGAAGCCGTGCGATTGCGGCCGAAGCCCCACAGCTCCACCAGCGGGCCGACAGTGGGGTCGAAGGCGCCGTGGCTCAATGCGTACACCCGCTGAGCCACCGCAAACACCTGCTCGAAGCGTGCGTCAACGCTGTCGGTGCGTCCCGCGTTCACAGCCGTCAACAGCGACCCGGCGTCGAAGGCCGATAGCGACAACTCAACCCGTCGCATCTCGGCCAGCACCGAGTCCGACAAGTCCGCAGCGCTGCGATAAGTGATGTGATAGGTGGTGTCCCACACCGCCCCGGAAGCGGTGTGGTACTCCGCCCGCCGACAGCCCGCCAAGGCCATCGCCGCTAACATTATAATTATTAAATGTTGCTTCATGGAAAAAACTTTTCGCAAATTTAATAATTTCCGCCAACAAATCCAAATCAAAGTCGCAAAAATTCGCAATTGATATGCAAAAACCGCCCCACGCCGCCGCCAAAAATCGCGGAAACGTGTAGATTCTGCTGATAAAAAATCGCGGAAACGTGTAACTTGCGCTCAAAAAAAATCGCGGAAACGTGTAGATTTCTCTTGCAAAAATCCTTGGAAAGGTGTAACTTTGCAGTCGAAAACCCTAATAATGACAAAGATAGCTATGAAACGCAAAGTATACGACCAACTCTTGGCCTGGAAGCAGCAATCGCAAGGGCAAACGGCGTTGCTGATTGAGGGCGCACGCCGTGTGGGCAAAAGCTACATCGTGGAGGAATTTGCTCGCCGCGAGTATGCTTCGTACATCATCATCGACTTCAACAATACCACCGAGTTCAACAAGAATCTTTTCATCGATTACCTCACTGATTTGGACTCGTTTTTCACCTACCTCGGCATGCACAACGATGTGAAGTTGGTGGAGCGCAACTCGCTGATAGTGTTCGACGAGGTGCAGCGCTTCCCCCAAGCTCGCGCTGCCATCAAGTACTTGGTGAAGGATGGCCGCTACGACTACATCGAAACCGGTTCGTTGGTGAGCATCCGCAAGAACGTCAAGGACATAATGATACCTTCGGAGGAAGAGACCTTGCAGATGCAGCCCATGGACTTCGAAGAGTTCCTTTGGGCTATGGACCAAGAGGCGCTGGCCCAATACATCCGCTTTCAGTTTGAGCATCAGCGGCCGATGGGGCAAGATATGCACCGCAAGGCCATGACGTGGCTGCGCCAATACATGATTGTGGGCGGTATGCCGCAGGCCGTGGAGAAGTACGCTCTCACGCGCGACTTCGAGCAGGTCGACCGCCAGAAGCGCAACATCCTCACACTCTATCGCAATGATATTCAGCACTATGCCGACGCACTCGAAACCAAGGTTGCTCAGATATTTGACGAACTGCCGGCGCAGTTGCAGCGCCATGAGCGCCGCTTCCGCTTGGCCGATTTGAGTAAGGACGCACGCTTTCGCGACTACGATTCGGCCTTCCTGTGGTTGGCCGATGCCAAGATTGTGAACATCTGCTTCAACTGCACCGAACCCAACATCGGCTACCGACTTACTCGCGCCGGCAACACGCTCAAGTGCTACATGGCCGACACAGGCTTGCTCATCACCCACGCTTTCGATGAGAACGGACGGCTGTCGGCTGAGCTATACAAGAAGCTCATGCTCGACAAGCTCGAGGTCAACGGCGGTATGATTATGGAGAACATGGTGGCGCAGATGCTTCTGGCCGCCGGTCATAAGCTGTACTACTTCTCGTCCTACTCCAAAGAGGACGCAGAGATGCGCATAGAGATCGATTTCCTGCTGTCGAAAATCGCTCCCACCAGCCGTCACAACGTGTCGGCTATCGAAGTCAAGTCCGGCAAGAACTACACGCTCACATCGCTCAACAAGTTCGCCCGAAAGTACGCCAACGTGCTCGACCGATGCTACGTGCTGCACACAGCCGACCTTGAGGTCACCCCTACAGTGGTCTACCTGCCGCTCTATATGACCTACCTGCTGTAATCAACCGGATACGTCGCACATCCGCACTATCTGTCGATATCTACGTAAAAAAACCGGCAATATTGCCACTTTTTTGCTAACTTTGCATCGCAATTCATGTTTGACCGATATGGAAACCGATTACATAGCCCACATCAACCTGCATCGCATCACCGCTGTCGACATCCAAGAGCGGTCGAGCGCTGTGATTCGCTCCGACCAGAACGCGTTCTTCCTCTGCACCGATGGCGAGGTGGAGGTGGAGATGGACGGCAACGTCTACATCATCCGCCGCGGCGATTTGTACATCTACCCGGGCTTCGCCACCACCGTGGTGCGTAGCTATTCACCCCTCACGAAGGGGGTGATAGCGATGGCCGACTTCGACTTCGTGCTATCGTTGCTCAACAACGTGGTGGACCTGTCGAACCGCCTCTACATCCGCTTCAACCCGCTCCAGCAGCTCGACCCGGAGCAATTCAATCGCATCATCCAAGTGATTGAATTGTACGAGCAACGTCGCTCACAGCCCACACTCCTCAACTCCACCATCGTGCCTGCGATTGCCCAAGTGCTGCTGTACGAAGTGGTCGAAGCCTACGTCACCAACGTCGACCGCACTGCCATCCACCCCTCGCGCGCCGACGTGGTGTTCCAAACCTTCTTCGTGTCGCTGCACCGCCACTTCCGCACCCACCGCGACGTGGCCTTCTACGCCGCCCAACAGTGCCTCACTCCGCGCTACTTCTCCACCATGGTGCATCAGCGCTCCGGTCGCACACCCGGTCGCTGGATTGAGAT
>JBJEKG010000078.1:0-3677 GCA_051878535.1 Muribaculaceae bacterium | reverse complement strand
GAATTTGTGCGCGACCGCGTTCCTTTCGAACACCTTGTGCCGCTTTTCCCCGATGAGAAATTCGACCTCACAAGCGGTAAATCGTGCAACATCTCCACTCGCATCGTGGATATGTTCTCCCCTATCGGTAAAGGTCAGCGCGGACTTATCGTGGCTCCGCCAAAAACCGGTAAGACTGTGTTGCTCAAAGATATAGCCAACGCTATCTCGGAGAACCACCCCGACACATACATGATTATCCTGCTCATCGACGAGCGTCCCGAGGAGGTTACCGACATGGCTCGCAGCGTTAACGCCGAGGTTATCGCCTCTACATTCGACGAACCCGCCGAACACCACGTGAAGATCGCCGGCATCGTGCTCGAGAAAGCCAAACGCATGGTGGAATGTGGCCACGATGTAGTCATCCTGCTCGACTCCATCACCCGCCTGGCTCGCGCTTACAACACCGTGTCGCCCGCCTCGGGCAAAATCCTCTCCGGCGGTGTCGACGCCAACGCCCTCCAAAAGCCCAAACGCTTCTTCGGCGCAGCCCGCAACATCGAAGGCGGCGGCTCACTCACCATCATCGCCACCGCCCTGACCGAGACCTCCTCCAAGATGGATGAAGTCATCTTCGAAGAATTCAAAGGCACCGGCAACATGGAGCTCCAACTCAACCGCACACTCGCCAACAAGCGCATCTTCCCCGCCGTCGACATCATGGCATCCAGCACCCGCCGCGACGACCTGTTGCTGCGCACCGAGACACTCAACCGCATGTGGATCCTCCGCCGATTCCTGAGCGACCGCACTCCCATCGAAGCCATGGAGTTCATCAAAGACCGCATGGAACGCACACGCGACAACGACGAACTCCTCCGCACCATGGGCGACTAATCCCTCACGTTTACCACCCTCTCAACCCCGGTTTTGGGGGTGGTAAACCCCTATTTTTGAAAAATTTATCAACAAAATCGCAAATATTTGCCCGAATGTTTTGTCATTCAAAAAATTATCCGTAATTTTGTGGCCGCTAAACAAAGCATTCAACCAAGCAAACTAAATTTTAACTAAAAAATATGATCATCGTACAAGTAAAAGAAGGCGAAAACATCGAACGCGCTCTCAAAAAATTCAAACGCAAATTTGAAAAAACCGGCATCGTGAAAGAGCTCCGCAGCCGTCAAGCATTCCAAAAACCCTCCGTCACCAACCGCAAAAAGATGATGAAGGCTATCTACGTGCAAAAACTCCGCGCCGTAGAAGAATAATTCGCCCCATTTTTCGCCTAATTTGAACTTTTTCTGAAAAAAAGTTCAAAAATATTTGGCAAAATAAAAAGGAATTTGTAATTTCGTGGCACGAACCAATGGCCAACCTCGCCAAGGTCGCTGTCACAGATGAAAACCCTCTACGATTCCTTTACGACATATATACGGTGTGAGCTGAATCTCTCAGCGCGCACCGTTTCGTCGTACACCTACGACCTCGGTCAGTGGCAGCGATTCACTATCGACTCCTTCGGCGAAGACTTCGACCCCGCTCACACCTCCGTGGGCGACATCCGCCTATGGGTCGCCCACCTCTCGCGCAACGGCATCTCCCAGCGCTCAATCCGCCGCAAAATCCAAACACTGCGCGCTTTCTTCCACTACCTGATGCTGCGCCACGGCCTCGCCGCAAACCCCGCCGCCGAAATCACTCCCGCTCGCCTGCCCAAACCCCTGCCGCGAGCCATCCGCCCTGCCGTCACCGAGGCCGCAATCAACACTGATGCCGACTGTGCCGACTTCATCCACCGCCGCAACCGCCTGGTAGTCGACCTACTCTATGCCACCGGCATGCGCGCCTCCGAGCTCGCATCCCTGCAAGTCGCCGACATCAACCTCGCCGCCGGTTCGCTCCGCGTCATGGGCAAACGTCGTCGCGAACGAGTCATCCCATTCGGAGAGCAACTCGCCGCCGACATCGCCGCATACCTCAACCTCCGCCCCGCCGACTCCGCCCCCACCCTCTTGGTTGCCGAGGACGGCGCCCCACTCCAATACCGCCACATCCTCGCTATCGTCAAGCAACAGTTCGCCGCCGTAGGCGCCGCCGCCACTCCACACGCACTGCGACACTCCTGCGCCACCGACATGCTCAACGGAGGAGCCGAACTCACCGCCGTTCAACAACTCTTAGGTCATGCCTCCTTGGCTACGACCCAAATCTATACACACCTCTCCTTCAGAGACCTAAAACAAAATTATCAACTCGCGCACCCTCGCGCACTAAAACACGGATAACTATGGACGTTCGTATTCAAGCAATCCACTTCGACGTGGCTGAAAAACTCGTTGACTTCATCAACAAAAAAGCTGACCGCCTCGCACGTCACCACTCGGCCCTCACCACCGCCGACGTTACCCTCAAAGTCGTTAAACCCGAAACCGCTATGAACAAGCAGGCCATCGTCAAACTCGCCGTGCCTCAGCACGAAGACCTCGTGGCCGATAAAACAGCCGACACCTTCGAAGAAGCAATCGACCTCGCTCTCGATGCCCTCGACCGCCAGCTCACCCGCCTCAAAGAAAAGAAATAACCACACCGCGCTCATCATAGCGCCATAACACCGCGGGAGCGCAGCCACCCGGCTGCGCTCTCTCTATCCTATACATAGCGTCCCTCCGCAATGGCCGTTCATAATCGCCGCAATGGCAAAAAAAATGAGACAAAAAATGCTGAAAACTCGTAATCTATTGTGATAGCTCAAAAAAATTCACTAAATTTGCCTCACTTTTATTCATCCATATCAATCACATTCAAAACTAATCATTATGAGCACTCCGACCAACGAGTCCAACGATAAATACAAAGATTTCCTTGTGGAAACACCTCAAGAAGAACCCGAAGAAAAAAAGCCGAGTTGCCTCCAACGCTTTCTTTGGGCCATCGTATCCACAGCAATCGCTATGGGGATAAAGTTTTTACTGAGCGAATTGTAAACTACACCCCTGCCACATCCAACGTCGCTCACCTCATCGGCCGCCCTCATTTTTGCTTTCACCACGAGCCGCCTGCAATCACATCTTTAACCCACCACAAAAAAAATGGAATCACCACACATAATCCTGCGGCCATGGTGCGAAGCCGACGCGCCACGCCTGTTCAAGCTCGCCTCCGACCCGCAAGTCGGTCCGCGAGCCGGTTGGCCGCCACACAAGTCCGTCGACGAAAGCCTCCACATCATCCGCACCCTCTTCCTCAACCCCACCACCTGGGCCATCACACTGCCCGACGGCACCCTCATCGGTGCCATCGGCTACGGTCCGTCGTGCAACTGCGGCCTGCCCGCCCTTCCCGACGAACCATTAGTCGGCTACTGGATAGGCCGCCCATACTGGAACCAAGGCTACTGCACCGCCGCCCTCGCCCAAATGGTCGACATCGCCCGCCGCGACCCCGCAATCCACTCCCTCATCAGCGCCCACTTCCTCGACACCCCCGCCTCCGGCCGCGTCATGGAACACTGCGGCTTCATCCCCACCGGCCAAACAGCCACCCTCCCCACCGACCCCCGCCCCCGCCGCATCCCCCGCACCTGCTGCGGCTCCCGCGGAACTGCCCGCTTCCGCTTCTCTGGTAATTATGCCCAAGCAGGGTCTGATGATGACCGAAGGTACCATCATCAAGTGGCTGGTAAAAGAGGGGGA